>JAIKVR010000089.1 GCA_024685545.1 Eubacteriales bacterium
GATGAAAACGATAGTATAGTGTGTATGAAAATAAGAAAGAGAGGTGGTAGCTAATGTGTAGTCAGGAACAAACAGGCGACTTTACGGGTAGCGACGGTTCTTCGGACGATCCTTTGGGTACCACCAAAGTTTCTTCCCTGAATCTTTAATAACTGCCTGTAAAGACCCTTAATCGGTAAAAACTTTGAACTGATTAAGAGGTTTTTTTCGTGTGTTATTTTTTGTTCGAATGCACATCTAAGGAGAGACATGAAAAAGCAGAAAAAAAAGGAACTTCAGATTATTGCTGAAAAGCAGAAAAAGCTGGAAAACAATTTAAGGAAAGACAGCCTGCAGACTGTTGAACGGCTGCTCGGCAAGTATGAGACCGACTATACCGGGCTGACCCTGGACGATGTTGAGGAAAAGGCGGATGAATTCGGCAAGAACACTATCGAAGAAAAAGAAAACCATCCTGTCATCAACCGCATCAAGGAAGCAGTCATCAATCCGTTCAATATCGTTCTGATCGCTGTCGCGATCATAACCCTGATCACAGACGTCATCATTCCGGAAAGACCGGATTTTTCGACCTTTATCCTGGTCAGCGCCGCTGTAGTCATCTCAGGGGTCATATCTTTCTCTCAGCAGGCAAAGAGCGACAACGCCGCAAGACAGCTGAAGAATATGATCTCCAATAAGATCGACGTCATCAGGGAAGGAAAAGTGACGGAGATAACCGTTGAGGAAGTCGTCCCCGGGGATATCGTAAAGCTGGCCAGCGGGGATATGATCCCTGCAGATGTCCGATTCATAGAGGCAAAGGACCTGTTCATCGATCAGGCAGCCCTTACCGGGGAATCTGTTCCGGTCGAAAAGTTTGCGACAGCCACCAAATGCGATACCATTACTGACATTGCAGATATCGGCTTCATGGGCACGGACGTCGTTTCAGGCTCGGCTCTCGCTCTGGTATTGACCACGGGATCCAACACCTATTTCGGAAATATGGCCCAATCCCTTGAGGGAATAAATCAGCAGAACAGCTTTGAACAGGGCGTCAATTCCATATCGATGCTGCTGATTCGGTTCATGGGCATTCTGCTGCCGGTGATCCTGGTCATTAATCTGTTTACAAAAAACGATATTCAGGAGTCGATATTATTCGCAATTACCATCGCTGTAGGACTTACTCCCGAAATGCTGCCGGTCATAATGACCTCGACACTGGCCAAGGGAGCGGTCGCAATGTCGAAGAAGAAGACTGTCGTCAAAAGGCTGTCCGCCATACAGACATTCGGGCAGATGGATCTGCTGTGTACGGATAAAACAGGGACTCTGACCGAGGATCAGGTCGTTCTTGAAAAATATATGGACCCCGAAGGGAATGAAAGTGAAAGGATACTTCGTCATTCCTTCCTCAACAGCTACTATCAGACCGGGCTTAAGAACCTGATCGACGTTGCAATCATTGCCAGAGCTGAAAAACAGGGATTGAATTATCTCAAAACGGAATATACCCGAATAGACGAAATCCCGTTTGATTTCGTACGCCGCAGAATGAGCGTCGTGCTTCAGGATTCCAAAGGGAAAAAACAGCTCATCACCAAAGGTGCGGTGGATGAGACCATGGAATGCTGCAGATATATGGAAAGCAGTGACGGGATAGTCGAGCTGACCGAAGAACGCAGGAAAGCCGCTTACGACATATATGAAAAGTACAATCAGGACGGTCTGCGGATACTTGCGGTGGCTCAGAAAAACGACATTCTTGATATTGAGACCTTTAAGGTATCGGATGAGTCGGATATGGTGCTTTTAGGCTTTATAGGCTTCCTGGATCCTCCGAAAGAAAGCGCAAAACAGGCCATTGAGGCATTGAGGGTGCATGGGGTTGATACCGTCGTTCTGACCGGTGATTCCCAGGGGGTCGCGATCAATGTCTGCGAAAAGGTCGGTATCGATCCTTCCAATGCCATCGACGGCATGCAGATCGATAATTATTCAGACGAACAGTTGAAGGCCATGCTGGAAAACTGCCACCTACTGTCCAAACTGTCCCCCGTACAGAAACAGAGAGTGGTAAGACTGTTCCAGGAAAACGGACATACCGTCGGATACCTGGGTGACGGCATCAATGACTCCCCTGCCCTGAAGCAGGCCGACGTCGGGATTTCCGTAGACACGGCAGTCGATATCGCAAAGGAGACTGCGGATATCATCCTGCTGGAAAAGGATCTGAGGGTATTGGAAGAAGGCGTGGTCAACGGCCGCAAGACCTTCACCAATGTCCTGAAATACATCAAGATGGCTACCAGCGGAAACTTCGGAAATGCATTGTCAGTTATCATCGCATCCCTGTTCCTTCCGTTCCTGCCTCTGTTGCCGATCCACATCCTGCTGCAGAACCTGCTGAACGATCTCGCACAGGTCGGAATGCCATTTGACAACGTGGATGAAGATTATATTCAGAAACCGAAGAAGTGGGATACCAACGACATAAAGAAATTCATGTTCGTATTCGGACCCATATCGACCGTTCTGGATGTCTGCTGCTTTATGATCCTGTGGTTTGTATTCAAATACGACACAATGGAACTGGGCAACTATTTCCAGTCCGGATGGTTCGTTTTCGGTATTCTTTCGCAGACACTGATCATCCATGCGATACGTACCGATAAGATTCCTTTTATCTCCTCGAAATCATCAACGCAGCTGATGATCTCGACAGGGGCTGTCGTGCTTGCGGCACTTATCGTCTCATTTACAAGTATCGCACCGCTTTTCCAGTTGAGCATACTGCCGCCCAGATACCTGCTGTATCTGCTGGCACTGCTGGCTCTGTATGTACTGGCTATCGGTGTGTACAAGAGGATCTACCGGAAAAATACCGGCACATGGCTGTAAAGAAGAGAGAGCCAGGACCATCTGGCTCTCTTTTTTCAACTGATCAGTCATTATATAGCAGCTGGCAGCAGGAATCCCATACCTTTAGTTATCGTATTGTCATATATACAGAGGAGATCATAAATGAACCGAGACCAGATCGTAAAAAGGCTGTTCCAAATGAAAGATACGGAATATGCCGCATTGCAGCAGAAAATCATCCCTTCGGCTGAAGCCGGTATGAGCATCGGCGTAAGAACGCCGATGCTCCGGAGTTTTGCCAAGGAGCTGTTCCGAGATCCCGATAAAGACGAATTTCTCTCCTACCTTCCGCATCAGTACTTTGACGAGAACCAGCTCCATGCATTCATCATTTCACTTGAAAAGGACTTTGACAAATGCGTAGCGGAAGTCAACAGGTTTCTGCCATTTGTCGATAACTGGGCAACATGCGACCAGCTTTCCCCGAAAGTCTTTAAAAAGGAGCCTGCCAAGCTGTTGTCTCAAATCATGGGATGGATCAGATCGGACAAGACATACACCGTCCGATTTGCGGTCGGGATGCTGATGCAGTATTATCTAGATGAGCTATTCGACCCTGAATATGCCGATATGGTGGCTGAGATACGTTCGGATGAATACTATATCAATATGATGAGGGCGTGGTTTTTTGCCACGGCTCTTGCAAAGCAGTACGATTCGATAATTCCGTATATTGAAGAGAACAGACTGGATGACTGGACCCACAACAAGGCGATCCAGAAGAGCATTGAAAGCAGAAGGATCTCAGATGAACGGAAGGCGTATCTGAAGACTTTGAAAAAATAGGATATGAATGAGTTGAGCTCATTTGCAGTCAAATAAAGATTCAGCCGGCACTCAGGATCAAACCCTGAGTGCTTTTTCTGCGTATATACGCTACGCCTGTATACAGTATGTTGCACGTTACGGCATTAACGTGCTGATACATCTGAGAGCAATTCGATCCATGCTATACTGAAATTGCCAAGCCAAAGCGGTTTTCAGGAGAAACCACGGCGGATAATACATGACTTGCCTCGAATGGACGGTTTTCAATTAATAGCGCCGCCGTTTGAGAATACCTTCCAAATAAGCCTGACTGTATCGATGTCAAATGATTTTTTTGACGGAATACGTCAATGTCAAAGATATTTGGTAGAGTTTGCAATGCTGTTTTCCTATAATATGACAGCAAAATGAACGGAGAGAAACGATTCATGGACACTGACACAAATATCGGTAAAAAGATCCAGTCTGCCAGAAAAGAAGCGGGCCTTACGCAGGAGCAGGCGGCAGAACTTATCGGCGTGAGTAGACAGAGCATATCCAACTGGGAGACCGAAAACTCTTATCCGAGCATCATCAGCGTAATAAAAATGAGCGATGCCTACCATGTTTCTCTCGATTATCTTCTTAAAGGAGAACCGGCTATGAATAAGTATTATGAGTATCTTAAAGAGAGTACCGACGTCGTGGAAAGCAATACCAGAAAAGGAAGATTGCTGACTGTACTGATTTACCTGATCATCTGGGCTGTGGCGATGATCTTTTTCTGGTTCTTCACGTCAGGCTCTGACGCGATGGGCTACAGCCTGATGTTTCTGTGGATCATTCTTCCTGTCACGACTTTCGTCATATCCCTGGTCATAGGAATAAAGGATTACTGGGGAAGGAAAAAATGGCTGGCCTCGCCTGTCCTCGGGATCATGTACATGCTTGCCGAATACGGAACTTACAGTATGTCAAACAATATGGCATTCCACAAGATCAACGCTCCCGAATGGAAAATGATCATCGCGGGTTCTGTCATTTCGCTCATCGCCCTGGTGCTCGGGCACTTAATAGGGAAAAGAAAGCAAAAACATATTTCATAATCCCGGCTGAAGAGCCTCACACGAAACGGCGCTCTTTTGATGCCGGAAAGACCGCGTTACACAGTACTCTGAAGATCGATTCTGTTCCCGCCGAGAAGGTCTGCGATGGATGGATCACAAGTGGTGAAGATGACCTGATTCCTTTCGGAAAAATCGGCAAGCAGCTCAGAAGCGGCTTTCCTTCTTCCCGGATCAAGATCCAGAAGGTCGTCATCAAGAACGATCAGCCCGCCGCCTTGAGGATAAAAGGTATCTATGAGGGCAAGTCTGAAGGCCAGTATCAATGTGTTTCTCGATCCGGCGGAGAGCAGGATTTTATCGGATATCCTGTTTCTTCCGCTGACGATATCCAGTTCATCTGCCGGATCGCTCTTCATTTGACTATTGGAGATGATGCTCAGGTAGCTGTTGAACTTGTCCAGGAATTCCCCCATGCCACTGTCCTGTTCAGCCGATAATTCCTCGATATCCTTCAGTATGGTGCCGTAGTTCAGATAGGTCTGTTTCTGGCTTTCCCATTTCTTTTTAAGCTCCTGCGCTCTCTCTTTTATTTCTTCAGGATCGGACTGGTCCGATATGCGGCTTATATTGACAGACCGCTCATCCCGCTTCTCATCATACAGTATCCTGAGTCCCTCAATCTCCTTTTCGACAGCTGACAGTCCCGCATTGAATTCCTCGTCGCTCATGCTGCGGATATCCTTCAGGCCGTCAAGCTGTTTTCTGTGCTCCTCTGCCTGAGCTGCCAGTTCGTCATATCTTTTGCCGGCTTCCTCAGCTGATGTGAAACGCTCCCTGAACCGCTTCATCTCCGTTTCAGCAGCACCAAGGACGCCCTCCAGAGAAGAAGCGCGGTTTGAGACAACAAACAGTCTGATCTGCTCATCGATATCTTCCGGAACACTGACATTTTCATCAACGGTCACCTTGGCGATATCGGCATCGATCTCATCCCGATTGCGCATACCTTTCAGAGAGGCTTTCAGGAGCACTTCCTCATTTTTGTATTGTCTTGCTTGATCCCTTTTAGTCTCCAGATCAGCAAGATCGGCTGCGTTATATGCTGCCAATATGCTCTCCGACACATCTTCATTGAAATGTATCGTTTCCTTCAGTGCCTTTATGTCCAGCTCGCTGGGATATACGCTGAATTCGGCTACTCCCTGGATATCCACATGTATATAACCGTCGAGCTGCTCAATCGCAGTGTCGGCAACTTCGATCACATTTCCGTCGGCACCGCTGATCTTTGATTTATAGGGTGGCTGCATGCGTATCTCGGCAGTCAGTCCGGCCGCGTTGAGCGTAGCTTTTGCTTTCTCGATGCTCATGAAAGCCTTTTCGGCTTTTTTATAGTCGGCTTCGATATTCTCGCAGCCTCTCATATTCTCCGTGATTTTTTCCAGCTTTTCCTCAGCGTTTGCCCGTTCTGCAAGCTCAGCTTCCAATCTGCTCAGAACTGCCCTGCTGTTTTTCTCTTCTCTTAGCGCAATAAGCTTTTTCGCGGTAGATATGGCATTCTCCACCGTCGTCCAGATGTCACGGATAGCCGCTGTATCCTTTAGCTCCTTATCGATATGCCGCACAAGCTCCTCCGTCCTGTTTTTGTTTGTTACCTCCGCATGCTGGCTGTTGAAGGCCGTGCGTTCTTTTTCTTTTTTATCTATCCTGTTTGTCAGTACGCTCAGCTCGTTCTCAAGATCTTTGACCCGCTGTTCCGTACTTTCCAGGTCGGTAAAGCTTTTCAGTTCCTTTCTGTATTCATAGTAAGATCTAAGGATGCTGCCTACGCTTTGTTTCCAGGGATTGTCTATGCCCCGGTTGTTTTCAGGTCTGTCGGCATGAAAGTCCCAATGTCCCGACATTGCCTCCATGCGGTTCTTTATCTCATTGACGATTCTGTCTCTGGATATGCCGCCCGCCGCGGAGACGGCTCTTGACAGGGCTTCCCTGACCTCATTATCATCATCTGCGGAGAAGAAAGAGAAACACCAGTCCAGAACAGACTCCCTGTTGTCCTGCCGGCCGAAGACGAGGTTATCGTAAAATGCCTGCCCATAGGAAAGCACTTCCTTTAATCTGTTTTCCGCCTCGGGGCCCTTGAGCCTGGTCTTGTTCCAATCGGTAAAACTCGCGGTTCCGCCTGAATCTTTCGACCATTCCTTTGTGATCTTATAATCTCTGCCGTCCGCCTCAAAGGACACGGACACATCGATATTACCTGCACCGGAGGCGGGAAAATACTTCGAGATAAAATCCCTGTTCTTCCTTTTGTCAATTCTGTATGGAGTGAGCAGTGCGTTATATATTGCGCTTATCATCGTAGACTTGCCTGCTTCGTTATCCCCCAGGACCACGTTCATGCCTTCGGAGAACTCCATGGAACTTTCCAGCGTACCGGCATACTGATCGGATTCATATTTCTTGATCTTCATGAAAGCTCCCCTTTCCTGCATGATTCAACGATATCCATAGCCAGTTCCAGAAGCTCCGGGGCATCCGTGTACTTTTTCAGCAGCCTGTTTTCCAGAGTTCCTTCTATCGTTTCGGCGTCGATCATCTTCGGGGTTATCTGCTTTTTAAGCCCGTCATCCGTCACCTCAAAGGATATAAAGCGCGATGAAAAAAAATCATATATGGCTTGCCTCTGCTCGAAATCCTCCGGAGAAGCGTAGCCTGAAATATCGATGCGCAGCGAATACTCATCCCCATTTATTCCGGATATTGCTCTCTCGATTTTGTCAGTAAGGGTGTCTGTCCTGCCGATAACGATGCTGAGCCGTCTGAAATGCAGCACGCCCGTCATCACCATTTTCGCTGAGATCTGCTTATCGTCATCGACAGTTATAATAAATGCCGAGCCGGGAGATCTGTCGGCCATGTCTGTCTGCTGATGGGTCCCGGCGTTGAATACGCCCTCGCCGTATATAGTTTCTGTATTCGGGTAAGGAACATGGCTGTGTCCCAGCAGCCACAGATCCATGGAGCATGCCGTCAGTTCCTCGCGGGTCATATAGTAATACTTCTTTTCACGGTCAAAAGACAGACCCTCAAGAGCGCCGTGGGCTATGCCTATATTTACCTTCTCTTCGTTTCTGTCCTTAAATTCCTTCAGCCATAAGAGCGCATTTCCTTCCGAATAGCGGTCGTGGCAGATGCACGGATAGAACACTGCGTTTCCGCCTGCCGGTTCAAACGGTCTGCTGTCTGTGAGGATCACTGTATTCTCTTCTGCGGCATCCTTGACTTTTTTCCAGAAAGGATCGTTCTGCTCATAATAATCGTGATTGCCCGGGATAATGATCACAGGGCACTCCGCTTCAGCCAGAATACCGCAGACTGTTCCGATAAAGTCTTTTGAAGATTGTTTGCTGTCGAAGATATCTCCGGCAGCCACGATATAGTCTACGCCCTCCGTACCGGCTGTTCTGATGAGATTCCTCAGAGCCTCGACCCTGGCGCCGGAGTATCTGGCCGCAGCTTCGGGATTCTCCGCCTGCACGCTGCTGTATGAGCGGCCGAGATGCCAGTCTCCTGTATGTAAAAGCTTGATCATGTTTCCCTCCATCACAGACATTACCTGCGATTGCCTGCTATAAGTATAACGCACTCCGGCCCGTATTCGCAAGTTTCCCGCCCTCTGCGGCATTGCAGCCGGATGTGATCCCGGATCTGAGATTGCCGGATAAGACCAGCCCGATTAGTTTTGTCCGACACTTTGGAATAATATATGCGCAGAGATTATAATGCTATAAGGACACTAAGGAGGAAAACGATGGAACATACATGGGAAGAGCTTTACAATGCCGCAAAGAAGGTCCAGGGAGGACGGGATATCACGGAACGCATCTACGCGGGAAGCGTAGCCGCCGCAATAGAGACAGCTGCCGGAAATATCTATGTCGGGATCAGCGTCGACACCAGCTGCACACTCGGCATCTGCGCGGAGAGAAACGCCATGTTCAATATGATAACAAACGGAGAGCATGAGATAAGGAAGGTACTGGCCATAATGCCTGACGGGAAAACGGGAGCTCCGTGCGGCGCCTGCCGGGAGTTCATGATGCAGCTCATGCAGGGACACGCCGGTGATGTCCAGATAATGCTGGATTACGAGAATTCAAAAGCAGTCACCCTCGAAGAACTGACTCCGAACTGGTGGATATGATCATCACACAGGCCGGTATGTTCGGTTCATATTTTTTCCCCGGTTGAAACCTGCTCTTCCGGATGCTACTATAGGTACGGAAACTTGATATATAAGGGTATGAGATGGCGCACATATTAACTGAAGAAGACAAATGGTTTATTGATCTGAACCGCAAAGACCCTATCACGCACGAGGAATTCCATCCTGGCGATGAGGTGGTGGTATGCAGGGCATGCCGCTGCGTGCAGCTGAATGACGTATGGGAAATGGGGCCGGCGGGATGCAAATACTGCGGGGGCACCGAAGCCTCCGGAGATTTTGACAGAGATTTCATCGAGCATAAGGTCTCCGGATCAACGATAAACACGGCCGGTCCGATACGGATCACCAGAAAAAAGAAAAAGAAGCTCTGGCCTTATCTCGCAGCCGGAGCTGCGGCATTGGTACTGATCGTTCTGCTTATGCTGTATCTCTTCTGAAAACAAGACATTGACCGCAGTGACCCCCAAAAGTCCGACTTTTGGGGGTCACTTTATACTGCCTTATTTTTCATTATCCTTCCGGTGTTTTCTGCTGTACTCGGGCATTATCGCCTCGTAATCCGCGGAAAGCTCATAATACCTTCTGGAATGGGTCTCGGCGGAGCGTACGGGAACTACATGAAAAGGCGGAATGCCCAGGGCTCTCATGGGAAGATCCAGTATCTCCGGGTCTGTCGAATCCAGTGACAGTTTTGACAGCGAAACGTCTCTGGGTTCGTTGATGAAGTTCTCACTGAATTCTTTCCTGGATACGCAGTCATCGCAGTAATAATCGTCGGTAAAGACCTGATGCTGCGGCTGGAATATCTTCTTTTCCTTCCCGCAATTCGGGCAGCGGACCGTGGTGATGAAGGATTTATCGGTCTCCTCGTCGAGCATGAGTTCTTCATAACCGTCCTTAGCCGTATACTCAAGGAACTCCCTCAATGTACTGTCGCAGGAAAACGGGGTCTCGACTACGACATACCGGGGGTCCAGCTGGTGTTGGCGGCAGTTCTCATCGATCTCGATGGGAAAGCGGTACATCATATCCAGTGCTCCGTTCATGTATATCTCCACACCGTACGAGGGATTGATATCGCACAGTATCTTGCAGGCCTGCTGGACCTGAAGTCCGGATACCGCGGCAGACGCGGTCTGCACCGTCGGGATAAATCCCTGCTCCAGCGCCTTTCGCTTGGCCACGTCGCAGCTTTCCCTGAAACGCTTTTCGAACTTGTATTTCGGCGCATTGCACTCGAAACAGCCAGTCTGGTGACCGTTCATGATGTCTACCGTAAAGTTGAGCCCGCCGATGCTGGCGTCGATGTACGGGATGTCGTATCGCATGCATATCTTATTGACGTACATGCGGGTCTCGGCATTGTCGAGACAGCCCAGAACTATATCAGCTTTGCGGAACACGCCGTCCCCGAGGCCGTAGACAATATCCCCGTCGAAATAATCGACGCATGCAGTCTCTTCAAGATTTATTTCCCGGACCCTTTCGGCAGCAAGCTTCGCTTTTTTCTTGCCCACGTCGTTCTGCGTAAAGAGCACCGTGCGAGTCAGGTTGCTTGTCTCGATGGTATCCATATCGCAGATGAAGATATTGCCGAAACCGAGGAGCGCCAGATTCTTTAAAGTCTCATTTCCGATGGCGCCGGCACCGGTGACGATGACAGTCGAGTGTTTTATGATCTCCTGCTGCCAGCCGGGGATCCTTCCCTGACGGCTGAACTTGCCGTTTTCCGGACTTTCGGGATCATCCTCGAGGTCATATTTTTTTATCGCTTTAAAACCCTTCATAATTCCTTTACCGCCGAAACAGGACTATTTTCTGAGCTCTTTTAATACCGAATCCTCGCTGGATGTTCTGAATACTGCCACGTCCCCGTATTCTTCCCCTTCGGGCACGACAAAGATGCAGCTTGCTTCCGTCACGTCACCGCCATGGAAAGCTCTCCATTCCAAAGCCTGGGGGTTCAGCACGAGCGCGAACTGCCAGTCATTGAAATAATCCTTTTTCTGGGTCTGCGCGTCGGTGACCGACATGAATACATTCAGGAAAGCCGGATGCGTATGATACCAGCCGACCCGGCGCAGCTTGCCTCCGGACTGTTCTATGAGCTTCATTTCCCTGTTGGTGGCGTCGATATTTGAGTCATATCCTATAATGACGTGGACAAAGGAGCTGGCGGTGTCCCGTGCGGGCACCATATGCTCCGCAACAGCATAGAGCCTTCCTGTTGCGGGATCCTTATATACGTTTCCCACCATATATCCGGCCTGTTCGATCATGTTTTCATCGTCCGACTTATTCCAGTGTATATGCTCGTCGAGCTCCCTGAGAGCCTGAGGGGTAAGGAACAGAAGATATGTTCCGGGATCGCTCTTGGTATAGGAATAGGGATAACTGTCGTTCAGCAATTCAGCAGGTATCGGCCTCTCTTCGGGAACGAATTCCGCAGATCTTCCGATCACTTTAAATCCTTTCATTCTTTCCTCCTTAACTCTTATAGAATTCAAGGCATGCCGAAAAGCATGCCCTGAGATAACGATTACTGGTTTCCGCCCTGCGGTATATCGATAAGATCGATGGTGCAGCCGTCGGTGAGGCCTGCAGACTCAAGGGTCTGATCTCCTTCGATCTTGGCTCCGCCGCTGACAGCAAGCCTGTAAGTCTTCTGGGCGTCGACGCCGGTGATGAATTCTTCAGCGACAAGGGCTTCTATGATTTCGTCAGCAGTCAGATCCGGTTCGATCTGCGTCTCCAGATAGGCTCCCGTGGAAGGATGTCTGAATTTTACCAAATACTCCATAAATGATCTTCTCCTTATAAAATATGTATTTTCGGGATAACAGTATCCGATCAATTCTTTCTTTATTGTTCTGTCGCTCCGCACGGCTGTTTAAGGCTCATGCCGCCCGGGAGTATGAGGCTCTTACATAATACCGGGCGTTTTAAGCTCGGGCAGAGGCTGAACATCGCAGGGGAAAAGGCGTGGATTCTTTTTATACCATTTATAGGCTTCCTGATTGGCGGGACGCGCCGGATTGACCACCGCAGGGTCGAACTGCAGGGACTGCAGAAGCCTGATCACAAAATGTCCGAGGCTCTCGGACGCGTTCCAGAAATCACCGGAACACCATTTCCCGTTTTTGAACCAGACCGGGTTATACGCTTTAGGCTGTCCTTCCATGAATGCGAAAGGGGCATTGCGGGGATAATCCTCCGAAAGAGTTATCCTGACCTGGCACGAATCCATCATCTCATTCTGTCCGCAGTAGGTGCGGACATTTATCGTCAGCAGATACTCGTCCGCATAGGGCTCCTCCCCGCCCGTAACGCTAACATCGACCAGAGGGCTCTCATCAATGAGTTTCATTTCCAGATAATCGTTTTTGAGCCTTATGCGGCGGATCTCATCAAAACTCGGCATTGTATTCTCCTATATAGCTTATGATATCATTTTACTTCATGATTCGGTATTTTTCATTGCGTTAATTGTTAACATATGATTATTTAGAAAAAACGTCTGTGCCATAATTGCCTGATACAGCATGCCGATCGAAAGATAAGAAAAAGTTCCCCCGGAAGAGCCGGAGGAACTAGCCGTTTCGTGTGATGTTCTCAGAAAGCGAAATTGCCGTCCTTGAAGATCTGAACTTCGTTTCCGTCAACGTCAGTGCCGACGATGTTCATATCGGGAGTGCCGATCATGAAATCGATATGTATCTGCGAGGAGTTGAATCTCTCGTCTCCTCCGCCCAATGCGCGTCCGAGAGCCAGATGGCATGAAGCATTCTCATCGATCAGAGTCGTGTAATAGACGAGTCCGCTGCGGGAGATCGGGGAATCGTATTCCACCAGCGCAGTCTCACCCAGATAGGAAGCGCCTTCATCCGTGTTGACAAGAGCCTCCAGCATCTCCTTGCCTTCATCTGCGAGTACTTCAACTACCTTGCCCTTTTCGAAACGGAAGCCGAAGTTCTCTACTTTTTTGCCTCCGAGGACCAGCGGGCGTGTTGAGTAGACGACTCCTTCGGTAGCCCATTTGTCCGGAGATGTGCATGTCTCCTCTGTGGGCATATTGGGAGTGAAGCTGATGCGCTTGGAGTCTTTCGGAGGAGTGAATGAATAACGGCTGTTCTCCGTGAGACCGACGACCAGATCCGTGCCGTTGGAGGCGGTGTAATGGAGCTTTCTCAGGTTAAAGGAATCCATCTTCTGGCCCTTGATCTGTTTGTTGGCTTTCAGATCCTCCCAGGTCTTTTCGATATCGTTGTCTTCCGTAATGTAGCAGAGCTTGAGCAGCGTCTCCCACAGCATGTCGAGGACTTTGTCCTTGGGTTCGTTCGGGAAAACGATCTCGGCCCACGCCTGGGTCGGCACCATGGCGATGAGCCACTGTGTATCTCTGGTGTATGCTCGGGAGATATTCCTCATATTGTCAACGAAAGCGAAAATGGCGTTTGCCTGTGCTTCGGTGGCGTCCTCCATAAGCTTAGTATTGACGCCCTCAAGCCTTACGACAGCGGCGCCCTGCTTTAAGTAGGTCTCATAGCTCTCCCTCTGCCAGGGAAGTATCTCTGTCATGCTCTCAGCGGATTCGTACTTTGCTCTGACCTTCAGAAGTCCGAGATCGAGATAGGTGACGATGACCTGTCCGGCTCCGGCCTTGTAGCATTCTTCTGCGAAAACAGGCACGAACTGGTAGGCATCGGGCATGACCTCGACCATGACCTTCTGTCCGGGCTGCACGTTGACGCCGACCTTAGCGAGCATGTAGGCGTATTTTCTGATCATTTTTTCATCCATAGCTCTATGCAATCCTCCGTAATCATTCCCACCGAACACTGACGGGACGCGGATATCCGTTCCTTAGTCCAGTGAGTATTCTGAATTCCTTTGCTGATTATTATATCATCGGAAATGTATATTATATAAGCATTTCTCGGAAGTTGCCGCTTTTGCCGTCCGTTCACCGCCCCGCGCCGTGTGTGATATTGACAGAAAACGAACCGGACCATATACTGTTGATATTCCGTTATCTGCACCGGAGAACACGGACTGCATTTCCAGGGCAGCAGGATCACAGCGCCGTAAAGGTCATGAGGAACAAAAACAAAGTGCAAATAATTATTTCAGTAAGGGGTGGGAAATGAAAAAAGCATCCGTTGTGGGGGATTCCATAAGCACATATGAGGGATATAATCCGAAGGGCTATGCCGTGCATTATACGTCAAGGGAAATAGAGCGCAACAGCCTCGCTTCTGTCGAGGATACATGGTGGATGAGGGTGATAGTTGCTTTGGGCGCAGAACTCAAGGTGAACGGTTCCTATTCGGGAAGTCTGGTATCCGGCGATGCCTTCCCTGCCGCCGCTTCCCCTGAGCGGATCGAAGTGCTCAAGGGCCCAGACGGCATCTCACCGGACATCATACTCGTCTATATCGGTGTCAACGATTTTCTTTCCGGCATTCCGGTCGGGAGATTTTCGGAGGCATATGCCAAAATGCTCTTTGGATTGCAGAATACGTACCCCTGTGCGCAGATCATTTGCGCGACATTGGTCAGAGCGTATTGCGACGGAGTGGCAAGATGGCATTTCCCGGAGGAAAGAGGAGGAGTCAGCCTCAGGGATTATAACGAGGCTATCCGCAATGCCTGCCGGCAGGCCGGCGTGATAACTGCCGATATTGCTGTTTCGGAACTCATATATGAGACTCTTGACGGTATACATCCTACCAGAAGCGGCCATCAAAAGCTCGCCGAAGTCTGGCTGGAAAGTCTCAAAGATCCCCTTTCCTGCTCCTGACCTCCGCCGGGCTGACTTCCGGCAACTTGTAGACAAAACTGTATCATAATTGACAGGACAATCATCTCACAGGCAGCTAATATATCACTGAGGAAGGAGGAGCAGCTATGGAATGGATCACTGCCCTGAAAAGCGCGATAGCCTATATAGAAGATAACCTTGAGACTGTCAGCGGGGCTGAGGAAGTGGCAGAGCAGGTGCACATGTCCGCATTCTACCTCAGCAGGGGATTTCAGATCGCCACCGGCTACTCGGTAGGAGAATATATCAGATGCCGCAGGCTTTATGAAGCGGCGCGGAGGCTCTCCAATCAAAGCGGTTACAGGGTGATCGATGCGGCACTGGACGCGGGCTACGAGACACCGGAGAGCTTTTCCAAGGCATTTGCCCGTTTCCACAGGTTCCCGCCGTCTGAACTGAAGAAAAACATGAACCGTTTCAGGATCTTCCGCCCCCTTTCCATAAGCATTAAAGTTTCAGGAGGAGACAGGATGGAGTACAGGACAGAAAAAAAAGCAGCAGTTACTATGATAGGATTCGAAAGGGAATTCAAAGACGATGATTCTTACAAAACGATCCCTGAGTTCTGGGATGAGATCATGGAAGAATACGGAGAGAACTCCATTGATGAGGGAGGAACAGGGGCCCTTGTCAGAAAAGCGATAGCCGAAAACGGCATAGGGGAGTACGGGATCTGCACAGACGATACGGGTAACGGGGTCTTCAGTTACATGATCGCAGGGGAATACTCCGGCGGAGACGTTCCGGAAGGCCTGAAACTCAGAGAGATCCCTGCAGCAGAGTGGGCGGTATTTCCATGCAAGGGGCCTCTGCCTGAAGCTCTGCAGACTGTCAATACAGCGATATGGAAAGAATGGCTTCCGGGGAACAGGGACTTCGAGTTCGCAGGATCATGCACGGTTGAATGGTACTCCGTCTCAGGCGACTCCAAAGCTTCGGATTATGAGAGTGCGATATGGATCCCCGTAAAGAAAAAGAATGAATAATACCTCGGGAGAAACGATAGTCCCGGCAGAAAACCCTGCCGGGATTTTTTTATGCTATAATTAGCGCGGAGGCAACGGCATGAAATTATACCTGCTACGTCACGGAGTCACAGACAACAATCAGGGCCATATTTTCCAGGGACATATCGACACTCCCCTGAACGATGACGGCATGCGTGAAGCCAGACAGGAAGGCTCACTGGTCAGAGATGCAGGGCTCACCTTTACAAAGATATACTCCAGCCCGCTCATCAGGGCGTTGGTCACCTGCGAAATGGTGACCGGAGTAGACAGGAGCAAATTAATAATCGATGAAAGGCTGACGGAGATAGCATACGGTCCTTATGAGGGAAAACCTATCGGTGATTCCGATGAAGGCATGTGGGCTTTCCTTAGAGAGCCTTACAAAGCCGCCCCGCCGGAAGGGGTAGAAAGCCTGAAAGCTGTAGAAAAGCGCATGAAATCGGCTGTATCGGATATCCTTTCCAGAGCCGGAGAGGATGACGTCATCCTGATCAGCTCGCACGGCATCGCTCTTTCCAGTCTTTTCCACGAATACGAGACGGACGGGCGCAAGATCATGCTGGAGCACGGCAAACTGTACTTCTCCCCTGTCACGGAAAGCGGAGCGGGCATGCCCGAAAAAGTATTTGATTAAATGATCCGCCGGATCTGCCGAGCCCAGTAATTACTCCGGCCAAGGGAACATCCGCAATAACTGTCCCCTCAGCCCCAAAAACAGGTAATGCAATGGATATCACCTTTAATAACACACCGGCCATGTACGGACCTCTTCATCTGAGCATCCTGGCAGCCATAGCCGTTCTGGCGGCATCTGTTTTTCCCGTGCTCCGGAAAGCTGAAGAAAAGACCCTGTACCGCATGACTGCGGCGATGGGACTGTTCATGATCGTGACCGAGATATGGAAGCAGCGGTTCGTCTATGTGTATGTTTACCCGGGGATAACCTCTTTCTGGTTCTTCCCATGGCAACTCTGCAGCATGTCGATGTACCTCTCTGCCGCTCTTCCTTTCCTCAAAGGGCGTTTAAGAGAGGCTGCGCTGGTATTTCAGGCGTCCTTCTCGCTTCTCGCTTCGGTCTTCGCCCTTTTATTCCCGGGGGACATGATGCGTCCGCAGATCCTGCTTTTCATACACAGCTTCGCATATCATGCGCTGATGATACTGGAAGCCATGTGCGCCGCATTGATACTCTCCAGACATGACAGGCCGTCTTTCAGACCTGCGCTGATCCTGTATATTTGCTGCGCGTTGATAGCGGAGGTCGTCAACATCATAAGCCACTACGCCGCAGGCGAAAGCGGGATCGAAGCAAATATGTTCAACATAACCCCGTATTATCCCTCAACTCAGCCGGTATTCCACGATATCGCCGTTAAGATCGGCATAATACCCGAGATAATCCTTTACCTGACGCTGATCGCTCTGGGCAGCTATTGGATCTATAAGGCTCAATTACGTACCGCTGCAAAGACTGCCGGATATACTCTGTCCGGCAAAAAGGACGAAAAAAGCACAGATAAGCAATAACAGACAGGAGGCAACCGGCAGGACAAAATGGAGCATGTGAGCAAATACACTGTCATCATCGGCATGAACGACAAGGATTCCAAAACACAGCTGCTGCTGACCGAGAAGATAAATGAGCTGGTCAAGATCGTATGCTCAGGATACCAGAGGCCCTTCTGCTATACGATAGGCCATGGAAGCTGCTACCACCATGACAACACCGTAACGCTGGAAAAGAACATCTCGCTCATGCTGGCTGATATAAGCGAGGAACAGGTGAACGAGATAGCAAAGGATCTCTGTCTTTTTCTGAATCAGGAATCGGTGATGGTGCTCAAGGAAGAAGCGGAAATGTACTTCATTGAGGAGCATTTCGACAAAAACGAACTCAGCGAAGCCAGGAACGGTAAATGACAATAACGGTCAGCCATCTTCAATGGAGGATAAAAAATGAAAGAGCTCACTGTTGAAGCCTCTCTTCAAAACGTACTGACGATAACAGAATTTATAAACGAGGAACTCGAAAACGCCGGCTGTCCCTTAAAGGCAAGGCTGCAGATCGATATAGCCATCGACGAGATCGTTTCCAATATCGCCAAATACGCATACGAGGACAGCAGCGGGAAGATCAGTGTCACGATAGATATCTTCTCCTCCCCTCCCGGGGCTGAGATGACCTTCACGGACAGCGGTGTCCCTTTCGACCCGATGGCCGTGAAAGACCCGGACGTCACGCTCTCCTCCGCCGACAGGGATATAGGCGGGCTGGGCATATTTATGGTCAAAAAGACCATGGACGAGGTCATCTATGAGTATAAGGACGGCTGCAATATCCTGACTGTCCGGAAAGAATTCTGAGATATGCTGAAAGGGAAAAAGATAAAGGCCAAGCTCGTTCTGACCATGCTGATACTCACGTTCAGCACTCTGATGCTCGTATACCTTGAGATGTTCTTTGCCATTTTTTACATGAAGAACACCGCAGAGACGATATATCATGAGATAGCCGAAAACGCGGAGGGATACACAGCTGAAGCGCTGCTGACGGAAGCGGAAGAAGCGATGATGGCGATAGTGGACGCGGAAGCCCAGGCCACGAACAGCCGTTTTTCATCCGAGGCCGGGCTGATCGAGCAGTCCGCCGACTACCTTAAGGATATTTACGCCGATCCCGGTGCCTTCACCGGCAGTTACAGACCGGTGCCGCTGAATGAAGCTCCTTCAGACAAGGTCACCGCGCGCTATTCCGTCGCAGGAGGGAAAAGCCTAACCAACCGCCTCTCGCGCGAACTGAAGAGCATCGCCAATATCGAGCCTCTGTTCAGTTCCATCATGCGTCATAACCCTACGATCGACGACATGTACATAGGAACAGCCAGCGGCATACTTTATGAGTATACGGCTGAAAACGATTATTCCCCGGATTATGCCCACACGGAACGCCCATGGTATAAAAAGGCCGCCTCAAATCCTGGCAGCGTAGTATGGATGGAGACCTACATCGATCCCTACGGCAAGGCCTGCATCACGGCAGCCACGGCTGTTGCGGATGACAGCGGCAATGTTATCGCTGTGGTTGCAGCGGATATACGTTTCAACGAGATAATGGAAAACCTTCTCGCCAGGGGGATCGGAAAATACAGTACGAGTTTCCTTCTGGGTGAGAATTATGACCTCATCGCCTACAGGGATATCTACGACGAGGATTTCGACCCTTCCTTCTCCGCTCACTTTGAGGACGCGGACACCGTAAAGGAAAACCTGGCAAAAAGAGACGGCAGGGCGTTCTTCGCAACGCTGGACGGAAAAGAGGTCTATATGTGCGCAAGCCGCATACCTGTTTCGGGATGGACCTTCTGCACTGCCGCGGACAAGGAGCAGATCACCCAGCCCATCGATGCCGTCAAAGCCGAGACCAAGGATATACTTGCATCAGCGGCATCCAAAACACGGAAAGCTTTTGCGACACTCATCATCAGCGTTGCCTTATCCTTCATCATCGTAGCCGCCTTATCTTCCGCGATAGCATCCAGATTTGCAAAGTCGATCACAGACCCTCTTGAAAAGATCAAGGAACACGCGGCAGCCATCGGTGAGGGGAACTTCGAACAGAATATCGTAAAGGAAACCGAAGATGAGATAGGCGAACTGGCTGAGTGCCTCGACGATATACAGCATGACCTGATAGGCTATACGGAGAATCTGAAGAACGTGACCGCCGAAAAGGAACGGATAAGCGCGGAGCTTTCCGTCGCGGCCAATATACAGGCATCCCTGCTGCCCAGCGTGTTCCCGCCTTTCAATGATGTCGATGAGATAGATATATATGCCCTGATGGATCCAGCAAAAGAGGTAGGCGGAGATTTCTACGATTTCTTCATGCCAGATAAATACCATCTGGCCTTTGTCGTAACGGATGTTTCCGGCAAAGGTGTTCCCGCATCCCTTTTTATGGTAAAAGGCAAGACCCTCATCAAAGAGCATACCAGACCAGACAGCGACCTGGGAGAGGTCTTCAGTACGGTCAACGATATCCTTACGGAGTCCAACACCGAAGAGTTCTTCATCACCGCCTATGAAGCGGTGATCGACCTGAGAAGCGGCGAAGTAAGGTTCGTGAACGCAGGACACGAGCATCCGTTCCTGATGGAAAGAGATGAAAGCAGGACAGCGCATTACACCGAATTGAAGCCCAAGGCGGGACTGGCTCTCGCAGTGATGGAAGGCATTCATTATAATGCAGGCAGTTTTATGATGCGGCCTGGAGACAGACTGTTCCAGTATACTGACGGCGTACCGGAAGCCTCTGACAAAACTGATCAGCTTTACGGCATGGACAGGCTGGAAAGATTCCTTAATGACCACACCGATATGACCCCTCAGGATCTTCTGCCCGCCCTGAGAGAAGACATTGAAGCTTTTGCTGACGGCGCGGACCAGTATGACGATATTGCCATGCTGTGCTTCGAGTTCGTAAAAAAAATGTAGGAACGATAAGAAAAACCACTGCATCTCCATCTGCAATAAGATAAAATACTGATATCAAAGGAGATAAGCCATGGCGATGACGATAGAAAAGAAAGCGGAAAACGGGACAGTGACATTCGTTCTCAAAGGAAGACTGGATACGAATACGGCTCCTGAGCTCCAGAAGGAAATAGACGACGGTCTTAAAGGAGTGAAGGAACTCAACTTTGAAATATCAGGTTTGGAATACCTGTCATCTGCCGGACTGCGTACGCTGCTTTCCGCTCAGAAGACAATGAATGAACAGGGCACGATGAAGGTGCTGCACCCAAAAGATTCAGTGATGGAGATATTCGAGATCACCGGATTTACGGATATTCTCACGATCATCAAATAGGGTGTACTCGGTTTTCATTTCAAGAAAACGCCGCTTGTTATTCAAGCGCGTTTTTTAAATGCGTAAACAAATCAATATGATGCTGATACTATATAATTAAGACAAATAATGCGATAAAAAACCAAATAAACGGAGAATAATATGGCGAACAATATCGGAGAGACCTTTACAGGCAGACAGGAGGAAAGACAGCTTTTCACCGCTGCTTTCAATGAAACAGCAAGAAGCGGTAAATCTCAGTTCGTGAACTATTGCGGACAGGAGGGGCTCGGTAAGACTGCGCTCACCGGAATGCTCACAGCATATGCAGATCAATTCGGCATTGCATATGCGCTGCTGGACTGCGCAGTCTATTCTTCGATCAACAAGTTCATGGCTCTGACAACCATAGCCAACGGGCTTTATGAAACTGGAGGCTACCGCTTTTACCGTCTGAGAACGGCAGTGAGCACCTGGAGGAATATGACCGGAATGGCTTCGGATATCCCTTTCAGCGGCATATCCTTTTTCAATAAAAAGATCAGCGATGAGATCAGGGAAGACATGGCCGGGGAAACACCGTACCTTGACACCGAAGAGCTGAAGAGCCTGTCAGAATTCACCGAAACGCTCGGCAAGATGAAGGCAGCGGATATTTCCGCGTCACTGGACACCTTTTTCACTGACGATCTTCTCTATGGTCTGAAGAAAACGGTAAGACCTGTCGTGATATTCATAGACGATTTTGACAGACTCGTGAGCTCTTTCGAAGGAGAATCCATGCATCGTCCCAATGAAGTATGGCTTTCCAGGCTCATGGGAACGCTGCCGGGCACAGTCTGGGTGATATCAGGTACCGAACCTCTCAGCGATGAGTATCCGAAAGGCATCCTCCGCCATGAGCTCAGACCCTTCGATGAAACTGAGATCCATGAATTCATGTCAAAGCGCCTCGGCAGCATAACAGCGACTGGTGACATACAGCATTTGGAAAAGGCGATCCCTCTCAGCCTTGAGATGATCGCGGAACTCCTGTCCCGCGGAGTCCTCCTGCCGGAAGATAAAAGCGACCTGGCAGCCGCACTGACGATAGCTATGGGTTCCGGAGAAAAGGATAACGCTGTAATGCTGGCCGCCCTGCAGCGTTGGACAGGCGAAAAGGCCGCAGAGATAGGGAAAACAATGGACAGCGTGCTCTTCTCTCCGGTAGACTTGGATACGCTCGGAAAAGCCGCCTATATCACGGTCGGCAGAGGCAAAGGGAGCATCCTCGCAATGAACAGAACGATGAGAAAGGCGCTTTTGGACGATGCCTCCGCTGCCGAGATCGTGCCGGAAGCAACGCGAAAGACACTGGAATACTATCTGTTGAAGACCGTTCAAAATGAGGAGGATCCTGCTGAAAGCCTTTTCGGGGCAATAAACGCTTTTATGGAGCTCTCCCGCAACGATGTGGATGCATTCAGCCTGCAGGGATTCGGGATACTTATAAGCAAAGCCGCCGAACTGGCCGGAGCGGGCCGCGCCGATGAGGAATTTGAGGCGGCTGAAGCGCTGTTCTTCTGGGCATTAAGGGAAAAAAGGCCTGAATTCCTCTCCCTTGCTGCCAACTGCTATTCCGCCGCATGCCATGAGACCGGTGATTTCCAGCTGGAAAAAAACGTATGCAAAAGCTGGCATGATAACATGACAGCATCTTTCGGGGAGGACAGCCGGGAAGCACAGACAGCTTTGAGCGCTCTGGTCTTCGCTTATTTCGATACAGGTGAATTGAAGGAAGCGGAAGAAACAGCCAGCAGACTGTACGATAAACAGCTATCCCTGTGGGGAGTGGATGACGAAGAGACGCAGAGAACAGCCCAGATGCTGGAAATAATCCGCAAAAACCTGCAGCCGTGATCACAGAAGCGCATCACTCAGTCCGGGATCCGTTCTGCGGCGCTTCGATTGACAAATAATAATGTACGGCGTATAATAA
Organism: Eubacteriales bacterium; assembly: GCA_024685545.1. Taxonomy (GTDB): domain Bacteria; phylum Bacillota; class Clostridia; order Eubacteriales; family Anaerofustaceae; genus JAAYHF01. The sequence continues at coordinate 22,611 of JAIKVR010000089.1, forward strand.
ATACATATTGAAATACTATGAATTCAAGCTGGATCATAGTTTACTAAGGGATAATTATTAAAGGAGACATTATGAAAGACAGCATCAAAAGGTTCTTGGTTTTCACGCTGATCCTCTCTATTGTCCTGACTCTCTCCGCGTGCGGCGGAAAGAATGAAGAACAGCCTGAGGAAGAGGATCTGCTTGCACGTATCAAAGAAAGGGGAACGATCACCATTGCTACTGAAGGCAACTGGGTACCCTGGACATACCACGATGAGAATGATGAGCTCGTGGGCTACGATGTAGAGCTCGGAAAGCTCATCGCAGAGCAGCTGGGCGTCACGGCTGATTTTCAGGAGACAGACTGGGATTCCATTCTGGCAGGCGTAGACTCCGGACGCTTCGATATTGCCTGCAACGGAGTCGGCTATACCGAAGAACGCGCGGAAAAATACAGCTTCTCCACCCCCTACGCCTACACAACGAGCGTACTGGTCGTTCGCGAGGACAATACCGATATCAAGGAGCTGGAAGACCTGAAGGGCAGGACAACAGCGAACTCACCATCAAGCACTTACGCTATGATGGCTGAAGAACAGGGAGCGACAGTAACGTACGTATCGACCCTCAACGAGACCATCACACTTTTGGAGCAAGGAAGAGTCGACGCAACGATCAACTCCCAGGGATCCATTCAGGATTATCTTAACGAACACCCCGACGCAAAGGTCAAGATCGTTAAGCTGCTCGCGGGAGAAACAGTTGTGATCCCTGTACGCAAAGCAGAAGACACCGAGAGTCTTGTCGCGGCGATAAATGCTGCTCTCGAGACCCTCAGAGAAAACGGGAAACTCTCCGAACTCTCCGTAAAATACTTCGGAGGGGACGTTACCAAAAGCAGCAACTGAATTATTGCGTTTTCTCATGGGGGACCCTCTGTGGTTCCCCTATTTTTGGTTTATAATTAAAAAAATCTGGGCTTTATGCCTTTCAGGAGAATGGTATGAATGATCGCGTATGGAGGATACTGATAGATTCGTTCCCGAAACTGGTCGGCTACGCTGTAAAAGTGACCGTTCCGTTAACGGTGCTCTCTTTTGCACTAGCCATGGCTATATCCGTGGCGGTGGCTTTTATACAATACGCAAAAGTAAAGGTCTTGAGCGGGCTATGCCGCTTTTACATCTGGATAATCAGGGGCACTCCGCTTCTTGTACAGCTTTATCTGGTATTCTACGGGATGCCGTCAATAGGCATCGTTCTTGAGGCTTTCCCCGCAGCGGTCATAGTTTTGGGTTTCAATGAAGGCGCATATATGGCGGAAAGCGTACGCGGCGCGCTGGACTCCGTGAATGTTGGACAGGTGGAAGCGGGGTACTGCGTGCGGATGAATTATCTGCAGATAATGACCCACATAGTATTTCCGCAAGCTTTCCGTGTCGCTTTCCCTGCCCTCTCGAACTCTTTGATATCGATGGTCAAGAGCACATCACTTGCGGCAACGATAACAGTGATGGAAATGTTCCGTCAGGCACAGGTGATAAACGGCAGGGTCTATGAGTCACTGGCTCTGTACACTGAAGTTGCCTTGATCTATCTGGCGATATGCACCATACTCACCTTCCTTCAGCACTGGGGAGAGAAAAAGCTTGCCAGATTCGGAGGGAACAAGGCATGATGCTGGAAGTCATGGAAGTTAAAAAAAGCTTCGACGGCCATGAGATCTTGAAAGGGATCGATATGACTGTAAATAAGGGAGACGTTGCGGCAATACTCGGGCCCAGCGGTTCAGGGAAAACGACCCTGCTGAGATGCCTCAATTTTCTCGAGAAAGCGGACAGCGGGGAAATGATCTTCGACGGAGAGCATTTCGACATGCGTTCCGCCAAACGGAGGGAAATAGCCAGGATAAGGAGCAAGACAGCTTTCGTATTCCAGAACTATAATCTTTTCCTGAATAAAAACGTGCTGAATAACGTGACTCTCGGGCTCATGACAGCAGGGAAGATGCATAAGGCTGAGGCAAAAGACCGTGCAATGAACGCCCTGGAGAAGGTGGGAATGGCAGATAAAGCATCGAGCTATCCGTCCCAGCTTTCTGGAGGGCAGCAGCAGAGGGTAGCGATAGCACGCGGCCTGGCACAGGATCCGGAGATCATATATTTCGACGAGCCTACAAGCGCCCTGGACCCGGAGCTGATAGGAGAAGTACTTACTGTCATGAGGAAACTGGCGGACGAGGGCATGACGATGCTGGTGGTCACACATGAGATGGAGTTTGCCCGCAGCGTCAGCAATCACGTCCTCTTTATGGATGAAGGAAAAGTTGTGGAACAGGGACCGTCTGCAGAATTCTTTGCACATCCTAAAGAGCAGCGATCGAGGGATTTCATCAACACGATCCTGTCTAAAAACGGAAATATCACAGAATAATACACACCGAAAGACATGATGTCCGTCATTGACAGGGCATTGAATGTTCGTCCAAACTGCAAAGGGCCATTTTGGTCCTTTTTCTATAGGATTTACAGGAAGTACACAGTGATACCTAAAGATGTTGCAAGTAACTCGTCCGCCTTTCATCTTTATCAAGCTTCAGCGAGAATACTCCCGCTTCTGTAAGCGGTGAGATGAATCGCATCAGAGTCTTGCCGAAAGCTTAGTAATGAATCTAAGAGCCTATAATAGTCATTGCGTGAGTTCGTCTATGTCTGTTCTTTTTGACAAGTATAAGACAGAAAATCGAACATATGTTTGCAGAATACTCCTTCCTGTGCTACAATAACAGCACAGAGAGGAGTACCGCCATGGGCAACAGGGCATACAGATACAGAGAGTAGCTGACAGAGACGTGTTCCTCCTGGTATCTGTCGTTCCTGTATTCGAGAGCTTTGTTATAGACATAGCGGCAGGAACCGACTGTGTTCATGGCGAGTTCAAACTGATCATCTGTCAGATACAGCAATCTTTCGGAATGGCTCACCGGTCTGAAGGATGAGCTGCCCTGGCTCAGGGAAGTCGATTCCATAGATCTCCAGCAGTCGCTCAGACATCTTAATACAGCCTTTAAGAACTTCTTTGACAGGAAACAGGGAGCCCCCAAGTTCAAGTCAAAGCATACATCAGGATGGTCATATACCACCATGTGTGTAAACAACAACCTGAGGATAGAAGAGGGCTTTCTAGTCATGCCGAAGCTCGGACGAGTCAGGATCGTACCTGTACGTGATGTCCCTGATAGGTGGAGACTTAAAAGCGCTGTCCTTACGATAGAGAGGAATCATACTGTGTATATCTCCTGCTGCTTCGAGTATGATGACGTCCCAGTATGCTATACGCCTGATATCAGTAGAGCCATAGGTCTGGATTACAAGTCCGACGGGTTCTATGCCAACTCAAATGGCAATATCTGCGGTTCCCCGAAATACTTCAGGAAAGCGCAGGACATCCTCACCAAACGCCAGAGAGGACTGAGACATAAGAAGAAGGGCTCCAGGAACTACGAGAAGCAGAAGATAAAGATAGCGAAGGCATACCGGCATGTCTCAAACCAGAGGAAGGACTTCTGCCACCGGCAGTCAGCGAAGACAGCCAATTCGTACGACATAGTCTGTGTGGAGGATCTGGACTTAAAGGAGATGGCGGGAAAGGAATTCGGCAACGGTAAAGCCACGCTGGACAACGGATACGGGATGTTCCTTAAGTTCCTTGAGTACAAGCTCAGTGACCGGGGGAAGGTACTGATCAAAGTCGACAGGTGGTTCCCATCGAGTCAGACATGCCATGTGTGCGGTAATACCGACAGTGAGTTAAAGGATCTGAAGATCCGTCACTGGGTATGTCCTGTCTGCGGGACATCGCACGACCGCGAC
>JAIKVR010000002.1 GCA_024685545.1 Eubacteriales bacterium
TCATCCCATCCATTCCTCAAGGTTTCCTCAAAAGAGTCTTATACTCGTACATCTTTGCGCGATACTGAATCAGATGAAGAAAAAGGTAACAAGAGGCTGAAATGTCTCTTTTTTGTTTTGATCAATCCGTCTTTCTGCATCTTTCCAAGCTCCTTGGATAAGGCGGTACGCTCTACATTCAGGTAATCTGCCAGCTGCTGACGATCGAAAGGAATATCGAATTCATTGGAGCCTTCCTGCAGAGATACGCTGTTCAGATAGGCCATTACTCTGCCACGTATACTCTTCGGCGAAGTGTGAAAGTTTCTGCCCGCCAGAATAAGGTTTTTACGCATGAACACATCCAGTATGTTGGTGATCACCTTGAGTCTCCAAAGGGATGGATCCTGGCTATACGCTCCAGGAGATCCTATTCGGAGCATCAATATTTTGCATTTTTCGTTTGCAACTGCATCGACCAGCATGGGCTCATCTTTGGCCATAGCATATGTCTCCGCAAATACATGACCTTTTCCTACATGACTCAGAATAGTCCTGTTTCCCCACATATCATTGCTTTCAATACGAACACTGCCTTCAAGCACTAATCCCATCGTAGTTGTTGTACTTCCGGCATGCAAAATGACTTCGTCTTTTAAGAATTCCTTCTCAGATGACTTAAGTGCAGATAAAGCCGTATCCAGCTCATTATCATTCATACCGCGGAATATAACAGTCTTTTTAAGTAAATCCTTATCCATAAAAACTCTTGCAATTTTTCAAAATGTGGTTATAACCACATACTTACAATACAAACTTTACTATACTGACATTGGATAAACAAGACATAAGCAATACGGAGGATACCACGATGATCAGGAAGATAATCCATATAGATGAAGAGAAATGCAACGGCTGTGGACTGTGTGCAGAGGCCTGCCACGAAGGTGCCATTGATATGGTGGACGGAAAGGCAAAACTGGTAAGAGAGAACTTTTGCGACGGATTTGGTGACTGTCTGCCGAACTGCCCGACAGGAGCGATCACATTCGAGGAAAGAGAAGCGCCGGCATATGACGAGGCGGCAGTCAAGGCAGCACAGGCGAAGAAAGAGGAGAAGAAGATGATGGAGCATGTACATGAGGGTGGATGCCCGGGATCAAAGATGATGCAGTTCAAAGCGACGCAGGAAGAAAGCACACTTGAGCAGAGCCAGACCTGTATGAAGCCTGTTTCCAGACTCGGTCAGTGGCCTTGCCAGATCAAGCTCCTGCCTACAGAGGCACCGTTTTATAACGGAGCCAAACTCCTGATTGCGGCCGACTGCACAGCCTATGCTTACGCAAACATGCATGAGGACTTCATGAAGGGAAAGATCACTGTCATAGGCTGCCCTAAACTTGATGCGATAGATTACAGCGAGAAACTTACAGACATTATCAGGAATAACGACATAAAGAGTGTGACTATTGTACGCATGGAGGTGCCTTGCTGTGGCGGACTTCAGAGAGCGGCAGAAAACGCACTCAGAAACAGCGGCAAATTCATACCGTGGCAGGTAGTCACCATTTCAAGAGACGGAAGGATACTCGATTAACCTGATGAATACACTTATAAGTGCCGACAACACATGGATGCTGTTCGCCATAATGGCTGCGATCGCAGCTGCTGCAATATGGCTTGAACAAACGTATAAATGGGCAGCTAAACTGTCTTCGTGTGTCATATGCCTCCTGATGGCCATGCTGCTGTCTAATTGCAGAGTCATTCCTACGGAAGCCGGGGCATATGACTTTGTGTGGAGTTACGTAGTCCCTCTGTCAATACCGCTCCTTCTTTACAAGGCAAATATTAGGAAAATATGGAGAGAAAGCGGCCGTATGCTGGGGATCTTCCTTATAGGAGGCCTGGGTACATTGTCAGGCGGCATAATCGCCTTTTATTTACTGCGTCATCAACTTGGCATCGCAGCTGCCAGATCAGCTGCTTCGATGTTCACAGGTACGTATGTAGGGGGATCGGTAAACCTGGTGGCCATGTCTGAGGCTACCAGCGCGGGAGCTGACCTGGTTTCAGCTTCGATCGTTGCAGACAATCTGCTGATGGCACTATACTTTTTCATTCTTATAGCTCTGCCGGGAATCAGATGGATAAGCGAACACTTTTCTCATCCAATAATCGACAGACAGCGTGAAGAACAGAGCAACGAAAACCACACATCGAAATACTGGGCGAAGAAGGAAATATCGCTTGTTGACATAGCGAAAGGATTCTCGATAGCGTGTGTCATAGTTGCGGTGTCGGTGCAGCTTGCCGGGTTCTTTAGTGATGTGATCCCGACAGGCAATATCGCAGGTGACCTGCTGAACGGGCTGCTTGGGAATAAATACCTGCTGATCACTACTATTACAACTCTGCTTGCGACATATTTCCCGGACATATTTGGCAATATCGGAGGAGCACAGGAAGCAGGCACCTATATGATAAACATATTCTTCGCGGTTATCGGCGCGCCTGCATCGATAGTACTGATAGTTCGCGAAGCGCCTCTTCTGCTGGTATTTGCAGCAATAATAATTGGAATGAATATGCTGTTTTCTCTTGTTCTGGGAAGACTATTCGGATACTCAATAGAGGAGATAACCGTGGCTTCCAACGCGAATATAGGCGGGCCGACTACATCAGCAGCGTTTGCGGTATCAAAGGGGTGGAAGACGCTTGTTGTTCCAGCCATACTTGTTGGAACACTCGGATATGTTATAGGAAATTACTATGGTGTGATTCTGTTTACGATGCTGAAATAGATGGATATTATGGTTTTTTTATATACAAGCCCTGCGTGTAACCATGGTTACGGAAAACAAAAAATAATGCATATATAATCGAATTGGGTACGGACATTGCTCGTAAAATGACGTGCCCAAATTTTATATATGTGGATGTAATAATGTGTAGATTACTGAAGAAACGGAGGGAAACGATGGGTTTTGTTTATAAGACTGAAGAGTTCAACAAAGTCCTCGAAGTTCTTGAAGGTAATTACAGGATATTCGCGCCGGTGTTAAAAGTCGGAGAGGGCCGCTTCAGAGACACCGATGTGATCCGCTACGACTACATCAGCCGCATCGAAGATGCCGAGCTGGAGGAACGTTCGGATTTCTCCTTTAAGGAGATCCTGATACCTCTTTCGGAGACTATGTTCTACTTTACAGAGAACGAGATAAAGGAAGCGGATTATGATGCCCGTCCTGTAATCGTGCTGATGAGAAGCTGCGATATCCATGCGGTGAAGAGACTCGATCAGATGTATACGGGTAACGGGCCGAACAACGACTGGTTCTATGAGAGACTCAGAGACAGAGTGAAATTCGCTCTGATCGGATGCGGAAAGGCTTGTCCGAACAGCTTCTGCGTAGACATGGGAAGCAATAAGACAGATGAGTATGCTTTCTCAATCGATGTGATCGACGGAAA
>JAIKVR010000055.1 GCA_024685545.1 Eubacteriales bacterium
ACGACGAGTGCGGAAAATCTGCTCCCCAGAAACTGGGAATTCCTGATCAGGTACCTGAGGACCGTCTGCCCGGTCTCGCCGAACCCGATGATGAGTGCTCTGAAATCTCCGTTGGCGGAGCATGTGTCCTTATTGAAGCTCATCGTCTTGTAGGGAGGCGCCAGTGTCATCAGCTTTTCTGCGGCAAGGTCTGCAGAGGTAAAGAAATCCGCCTGATAATAATGTCCGGCTTCATCCTTCTGCTGTGACACGAACGCAAAGTTGAAGGGAGACTCGCAGAGCACGGACATCTTCAGATGTGCTGCCCCGATATTCTGTGCTTTAAAGGCCCCCAGAACATCCTTGACGAATTTGAGCGTTATCGTATCCTTGTCGCACAGACTTATAATGTCTATCCTGCGTTTCCCCTTGCCGATCCTCATTTTCTTCAGCCATTTTCCGTCGGCTGTGATCTGGGACGAGGGGAGCACGATGGTGTTTTCGCTCAGATCGTTCTCCGAGGGGGTCTTTCCTTCGGAATCGGTGAATACCAGCTGGATGCTTTCATCGCGGGAGAGCTTTTCTGCGTATTTGAGGGTCTTTGCAGTGTCACCGTAGATCAGGCATACTTTCTTGAGGGGGAGAATGGCCTGCCTTATCTCTCTGACGAGCTTTTTGCCGAGAGATGATATCAGGGCGGATGCCGTTGCGTACATGGCGATAAGGTGCACTGCCCAGTAGACCGTCTGCAGCGTTGAACTTTCCCTGAACCATGACGCGGCGTTCATCAGTGCGCTGAAGTCTTCCTTGCCTCCGAACATGCCCACGGTATAGCTTATAGTTTTGAAAGCGGCTATAAGCATTTCCTCCGGCGTGGAGGCATTCTCTCCGAAGCCCAGTCCGTAGATCACCAGACCGAAGATCCCCGACAGAGTGGTGGCTGTTCCCGTCACACGCCGAACTATTTTGGGCTTGAAAGCCAGGGTGGTCAGCATGGCCAGGAACACCGCGGAGGCCACGAGCACAGTTGAAATCGGATAATTCATTTTGTTACCTCTCCGAGAACGTATACCATCCGTATTATACACTATTATCCCGTTCAGGCAAAAACAGTTTGAACCGGCAGGATCGTATGTATTTGACCGAAACCCTATATGGCTACAGCATATAGATCTGTCAATATTTCAAAAAAAAGGGACCGCCAGGGCGGTCCCGTGATCAGTGTTTCTAGTTGGTATGCTTATGGATATCTCCTTCCGATTCCTCTTCGAAGATATAGAAGTCTAGCACGCCTTTCTTCGTTTTTCCGGCGTAGCCTCCTATGCGGAAAACATGCTCCACGTTTTCCTGCGTGAGCACATCGATAGGTGCTCCTTCCGCATAGACTTTCCCGTCTGCGAGCATATACAGATAGTCGCAGTAGTGAGCCGCGAGCCTCAGGTCATGGATGACTATCAGCGTTGTCTTGCCGCAGTTTTTCAGGTAATCCATCACAAAGAGCTGATGATGTATGTCCAGGTGATTCGTCGGTTCATCCATTATGAACATGTCCGAGCCCTGCACGAGCGCTCTGGCAATGAATGCCATCTTCCTTTCTCCTCCGGAAAGCTTCTGGATGCTGCGGTCCGCAAAGCGCTCGATGCCGAGGCTCTCCAGAGCCTCGTTCACCAGCGCCTTGCCGTTTTTGACATTTTTTCTTGCGAACAGTCCCATGCCCACGACATCCCTTACGGAAAAGTCAAAGGCTACGGACTGATCCTGACCCACATAGCCGATCCTGGAGGCCAGCTCCTTCGGAGAAAAGCTGCGTATGTTCTTTCCGTCCAGCAGGATATTTCCTCCGTGATAGTGGACGATCCCGAAGACAGTTTTGACAAGGGTGGATTTACCGCTGCCGTTTGCACCGATTATCCCCACCATCTTCCCTTCATGGCTCTGCATGGTAGCCCCGGTAAGGATCTCCCTGCCTCCGAGCTTTACCTCGACCCCTTCAAAAGACAGCTTCATCCCTTGCTTCCTCCGTATCCGTTTTTGATCATCAGGTACATGAAAAAGGGTGCGCCTATGAAGGATGTGACTATCCCGAGTGGCAGTTCCGCCGCTCCGTGGGCGCTTCTTGCGAAAGCATCCGCCCACATGATGTAGCTGGCTCCGAACAGCGCGCTCATGGGCATTATCACTTTGTTGTCACTGGTGCGGGAAAACAGTCTCACCACATGGGGGACCACCAGTCCCACAAAACCGATTATGCCTGTTATGGATACCAGGGAGCCTACCACGATGGAGCAGACCACGAACATGACGGAACGGAAAAGCCTGACTCTGAGGCCCATGGCCGCCGCGTCATCATCCCCCATCATTATCATATTGAAGCGGCTGCCCATCACCGTGAATACCACCAGTCCAAGAGTCACGATCACTGCGGGGATGGACAGCGTCCGCCACTGTGCTGCGGAGATGGCTCCCATCTGCCAGTTGTAGACTGCCGCTATCCCCTCAGGGCTTCTGGCCTTGAACACGAGATAGCTGGTGATCGCGCTCATGACCGCATTGACCGCCGTGCCCGAGAGCAGCAGGGTCACGGGCTGCAGTTTTCCGCCACCGGCACGTTTTGCCAGGATGTATACGGCAAAGGCCGAGCACATTGCGCCTATAAAGGCAAAGGCCGTGGTCTGATGCTGTCCCTCAAGGAAGGCTATCGGTGCCAGCAGAGCTATTGCCGCACCTGCGGAAGCACCGGATGATACGCCCAGCACATAAGGGTCGGCGATGGGATTGAGCACAAGCGCCTGCATCGCCGCTCCGCACAGCGAGAGTCCGGCGCCTACGAAAAGCGCGAACAGCGTACGCGGCAGGCGGATCTGCCATATGATTTTGAAGTGGCTCATCTCGAAATCTCCGGCGTTCAGCCGGGCATCGGAATGAAAGACATGGTCGATAAGTACCTCGTACACTTCCTCAAAAGGCAGATCCGTGGCGCCGATGCTCACCGTATAGATCAGCGAGAACAGCATCAGCACCACCAGAAAAATATACAGGAACAAATGCCAGGTTCTGTTGTTCATTTTTGGGGCTGCTCCTTACTGGAACAGCTCCGGGAAGAAGTATTCAGCCATGGTGCGGCATGCCCTCGGGGCGCGGATATCCTGCATTACGGATACAAGCGGGATCACCAGGAAACGGTCGTTGACCACGGCGGGGATCATATTGCACGCTTCGTTGCTCTTGATGTAATTGATCTTTTCCTCAACGCTCTGGCTGCCGTAATCGTTGATTATGATGATATCGGGATTGGCTGCCACCAGAGTCTCGACAGAGCAGTAGAACCAGCGGGAATCCTCCATCTTTCTCGTCGTATTGATGCCTCCGGCCAGTTCGATAAGGTTGCTCTCAAGACCGGCAGCCGTAGTGTAGATGGTGTCCTCCTTGAACATGTCGAACACGAATACTCTGGGCTTGTCCTCGTCCTTGACACCCTTTACGATCTCCTGGGTGGAAGCGATCTCAGATTTCATCTGGGCGATAAGCTCTTCAGCCTTGTCCTCGCACTTGAATATCTTTCCCAGGTTCCTTATGTCGGTATAGATGTCTTCGACTGTCTCGTCGGGAACGATGGTGCCGGTGATGGTAAGGCACTGAATGCCCTCGGCTTCAAGCTGTTCATAGGTTCCCCAGGCTGTGTCCTTGAAGGCGCTGACCTGTCCGATCAGAAGGTCGCAGCCGCTGGAGACCGCGTTTTCATTGGAACGCTCGATCTCCGGGATGTCCTTGAAGTATTCCTCCAGTTCCGGCAGGGGAACATCGGCGGGATTGGTGTGGACGTTCTTGCCGACGATGTATTGTCCAAGCCCCATCATCACCATGTTTTCGGCTGAGTAAAGGTTTGCGCACAGTACGCCCGTAGGCATTTTCGTAAAGGTGACGGTCCTGTCACCGTTCTGGATGACGACGGTCCCGTACTCATCATCCTTGCCTCCTCCTCCGCCCGTTTCGCCGCATCCGGCGAACATCGTGAGGGTCAGCATAAGCACCGCAAGTGCCGCGATAAGTTTTTTGAGCTTCATCATTTATCCTCCTTTTAGCTCATTTTGTCGAGTCTTCCAATAAAAAAGCTTTCCGTCTTCCGGAAAGCAAAGCGTCTGAAGTGGTCAATGCCCTATGCCTCAGATGAGTTACTTTCAGTGGAAGATACTCATCGTTCCATCCGGGCAGAGACCTGACTCGGGGTATTTCCCCACACAGTGACCCGATCGTCCGGGATTCGCACCCGGTTCACTTTTAACCCGCAGCGCTGCATCCGCGCGGCAGGACTCGGATAGTACTTGATTATACTTTATCACAAACCTCGCGGATGTAAACAGAATTCTTGTCTGATCTCGGTATTTCCTGCGGATAAGGACCCCTGAGGGCAGTTGCCCTTTTGTCCGTTTGATCGGATAGCAGATAATTAGGACCATGATATAATCCTCATCAGAGGATGTCCGAAGTGACTTCTTTCACTTTATAAGGGAAATCATAAAAAACTAACAATCAACAGGGAAGAGAAACATGAAAAAACTCGGTTTCGGATTCATGCGCCTGCCGGTGATGCCGGGAGGAGGCGAGGCAGACATAGATATCGATCAGACAAAAGCGATGGTGGACATGTTTTTATCGGAAGGGTTTACCTATTTCGATACGGCGCACGGCTATATGGGGGAGAAATGCGAGGTTGCGCTGAAGACTTGCCTCACCGAAAGATATCCCAGAAGCGCTTATGTCCTGGCGGATAAGCTCACCGACGATTATTTCGGCAGAGAAGAGGACATAATGCCTTTTTTCGAAAAGCAGCTGGAAGAATGCGGGGTGGATTATTTCGATTATTATCTGCTGCATTCCATAACCAAAAACAATTACGGAAAATTTATCTCCTGCAGGGCTTTCGATTTCCTTAAAGGGATAAAGGCGGACGGCAGGGCCAGACATATAGGCATCTCATTCCATGACAAGGCCGATATGCTCAGGGAGGTGCTCACCGCCCATCCCGAGATCGAAGTGGTACAGATACAGTTCAATTATGCCGATTACGATTCTCCGAGCGTGGAGAGCGGAGAGGTGTACCGGGTCTGCGGAGAATTCGGCAAAAAGGTCCTGGTCATGGAGCCTGTCAAAGGCGGGGTGCTTGCCGACCTGCCCGAAAAGGCGGCCGGGGTGCTAGAGGGTCTCGGCGGAGGCAGCCAGGCTTCCTACGCCATAAGGTTCGCAGCGGGCTTTGAGCGCGTCATGGTGGTGCTTTCGGGTATGAGCAATTTAGCTCAGATGCAGGATAACCTGAGCTATATGAAGGATTTCGTCCCGTTGTCCGAAGAGGAGATGGCCGCGATCAGAAAGGTGAACGAACTGCTTAAGGAGGATGACGCTATCCCCTGCACGGCCTGCCGCTACTGTGTAAAAGGCTGCCCTGAGAGGATCAGGATACCGGATCTTTTCAGCTGCATGAATCTGAAGAGACGCTATAACGACTGGAACAGCGATTTCTATTATGAGGTGAGCACCCGGGGCTTCGGGAAAGCCTCCGACTGCATCGGATGCGGCAGGTGCGAGGACACTTGCCCCCAGCATCTCCCGATCAGAGAGCTGCTGGGGACCGTTGCCGAGGAGTTCGAGAAGGAGAAATCCCCGGAGTAAAGATGAAGAGCTTTCTTCAGCTACAGGGTCATCTCGAGGTTGTAGCCTCCGCGGTAGACCTCCTTTTCAGTGAATCCGACGCTTTTATACAGCTTTATCGCGACTTCATTGTTGCGTGCCACGCCTATCGTCAGTTTTTCAGCGCCCTGGGCCTTAAGGTATTTCATCACTTCGCGCATGAGTATCTTGCCGTAGCCTCTGTGCTGGTAGAGCTTGTCCACCTGTATTATCTCGACGGCGTAGTTCTTCTTCTGCCTGTCGACCTTGAGCACCGCCAGCGCGACGGCGCGGCCGTGCTCGGTGAGCACCATCGGCTTTAAGCGCACCGGGTCTGCAGCGGTCCAGGCGATCGAGTCTCTGGCGCTGTCGACGAAATAGGTCTGGTCTTCGTTTATCTTGATGTCCATCGCGTCGAATACGGTATCGGAATTGACCCGCGAGAACACGGGTGAGACCGGGTACGTGATCGCGGAGTAGATATGATCCTGCACGGCGGTGAAATAATACTCCCATCTGCCGGATATCTCCTTGTAAACGGGCTCCTCCGGCGTCATGATGAGCCATCCGGTCGAGATCTCAGGCTCGAAAAAGATATCCAGGGAATACCCGGAGATCCCCATGTACACCTCGTGCGTGCCGTTTGAACGCCAGGTCAGCAGCGATTTGGAATACGACGGGGCAAATGCCTTGTCCCATGTTCCGGCGGACAGCACCCTCTCATCCTTTGAGACCAGTGCTTTGGCAAGCTTCAGCGCGTCAGTAATGCCGATGGTGATGCATTCGTACTCGGCGCCTTCATTGTCTGTCGGCACGAGCTTGTCATCATTGGGGCACAATGTCGGCACCGTGCTTGCGGCATTGCCCTCTGACGGATTCATGCCGATGGGCGTGAAGAGTATCTCGTTCAGGTAATCGAGCAGGGTTTTGCCGGTCAGTTTTTCCGCGATGCAGCGCGCAAAGAACCAGTCGGTCTGGCTGGAGCTGTTGTGTACGCTCCCCGGTATGTAATTAAGGTCTTTCCCGTTGACTATGTCGAGCACTTCGCTCAGCTCATGGCGGTTGTATGAGAGCTTTGCCTCTTTCTTGACCTTCTCCTTGTCGGAGAGGGTCTTGAATTCCTCGTCATCCTGCAGGGAGAGGATGATGCCTCCGTAGAAGTAATCCGGCAGTCCGCTCTCCCCGCGGAGTATGTCCCTGACGGTGATCTTGTCCGCGTGGACACATTCGGGAATATAGTCGCTGAGCTTTCTGTTCAGGCTCAGGCGGCCTTCCTCGATGAGCTTGACCAGAGCAAGACACGTAAAGAACCTGCTCTCCAGCGGGATTATGACGGTATCGCTTTTTTTGAGCTTTCTTTTGCCCTTTCTGTCCGCATAGCCTGCCTTGAATACATCAGTTCCTTCGGGATCGAAATATGCGAAGACGGCGGAGGCGTCCCATTTCTCCGCTGATTTTTCGAAAGCTTTTTTCAGTTCCTTTCTGTCCATGTAGTGTTTATTCTCCGAATAAAATATTTGAATGCGAAACCCATTATACTTTTTTATCCTTTCGTGTCAATCATTCGGAGAACACTCGGCTCCGGAAATGAATAATCGGGTCCTCTGATGAATAAATCCGTTGACAATCAGCCGGAAAGTATTATAAAATATACAAAAGATTACGCAGAGCCGTAAGCTAAATTAAAGAAGGGAAAACTATTTTATGAAGAAAAATGGTAAGACAGGTGTCCTTAGACTGTTCTCACTGATCTTCGCGGTCATGATGCTCATCTCCTTCGCTTCCTGCGGGAAGAAGGATAAGGATGACCCGAGTGGCTATACTTTCAATGATTATATCGAAGCCACGCCGGATAAGTGGAACGCACACACCTGGGAAACGAGCGGAGACCGTTACGTATCCGGATTTACGGAAATCGGCTTCGTCGACATCGCCTATGACCCTGAGACCGGCGGCTGGAAATGGGCATACGAAATGGCGGACGCCATGGAAGACGTCACTGCTGATTTCGCCGATAAGGAGAAATGGGGCATCGAGGAAGGACAGACCGGAAGAGTCTGGAAGATCTCCCTCAACCAGGCGGCCAAATGGGCTGACGGAACCCCGATCAATGCAGACACTTACATCTATTCCATGCAGCAGCTCCTGAACCCTGAGATGAAGAACTACCGCGCCAACGCACATTATTCCGATGACATAGCTATCGTAGGCGCATATGACTACTTCTACTCCGGCAGCACCAGCAAGGTCCAGAACTTCAAGGGCCCGGATACGTACGTATATCCTTATGAGACATGGGTCCTAGGGGACGACGGCGTATACACCGGAGAGGACGGGACCAAGCTCTATTTCGGCCTGAATGACGTACTCAATTATCTCGACGGAGCGTCTCTCACCGAATACAAGGATTACATGACAGAAGAACAGTGCGGCAGCGCCGCATATGATCTGCTTGCAGCCAAGGCGGACGACAAGGGCTACGTCCCTGTCACCGATGAGACCAAGGACATACTCTTCGGCTTCACAAGCGCCGATGTATGGGGCAATGAGACAGAAGACCTGCTCGCAGCGTATGTTCTCTATGACTACACGTTCCCCGTATTCGACTGGGAAGGAGTCGGTCTCCTCAAGGTCGATGATTATACACTTTACTACATCTGCGCAGAACCCATCAGCGAGTTTAATTTCTATGTCAACATGACATCCATCTGGCTCGTATATGAGAAGCTCTACGAAGAAGGCAAGACCAAGGTCGGAGACCTGGTCGCCACCAATTACGGGACCGCGGTGAACAATTACATGTCATACGGACCGTACAAGCTGGTATCCTTCGAGAAGGATAAGCAGATAATATTCGAGAAGAACGAAAACTGGTACGGATACACCGACGGCAAGCACGAAGGACAGTATCAGACAGATAAGATCAGATGCACTATCGTTTCGGATCACAACACACAGCTCGAACTCTTCGAGACGGGCAAGCTCGACATCGTATCGCTTACTTCTGACGACATGAACGAATACCGTCACAGCGACAACCTGCAGAAGCTTCCCCAGACATATACCTTCCGTTTCTTCTTCGTTACGGACAAGGATGTCCTCAGGACGCTCTCAGAGAACGCTTCCTCCGATTCCAAGAAGGTCAACAAGGTCATCCTTGCTTACGATGACTTCAGGCATGCAATGTCCCTGGCTATCGACAGAGCAGACTATGTCCTCAAGGGCACTGCCGGACATGACGCTGCTTTCGGACTCATGAACAGCCTGTATTACTATGATATAGAGAACGATCCCGATTCCATCTATCGCAAGAGCGACGAAGCCAAACAGGTCATCTGCGATATCTACGATGTGAAATACGGTGAGGGCGAAAAGTACGCCACACTCGACGAAGCTTATGAATCCGTCACCGGATATGATGTCGATAAGGCCAAAGAGCTCTTCCAGAAAGCCTGGGATGAGGCTTACGCGGCCGGGGATGTCAATGACGGTGATGTCTTCGAGTTCACCTGCCCTGTTGTAAAGAAGGAGCTCACCGCTGAAGATATGACTCAGCAGAACCTCATCCAGGGATACATCGATGAGGCGATCAAGGGCACTCCCTTCGAAGGCAAAGTGACGATCACCTACACCACCAACGAAGACAGATACGCTGCTGTCGGCGAAGGCAGGGTCGAGATGGCGCGCGGCGCCTGGGGCGGCGGAGCTTTCTATCCCTATTCGATGATCAGATGCTATGTAGACCCGACCTATGTCGAGATCCATGAACGCTGCGGATTCGACCCCACGCAGGAGACCATGTCGGTCACCGCGGACTTTGACGGCAACGGCACGGAAGAGACATTGAAAGATTCCTACTATAACTGGGGCGCTTCCATCAACCCGGGAGGAAAATACAACCTGGCTGACGGCAAGCTCAAGCTGAAGATCCTTGCTGCTATCGAGAAGAACCTCATCGAGCAGTATCACTTCATCATCCTCTCCAGCGAGAACCTGGTAAATATCACTTCCGACAAGGTCAAGTATGTCACCGACAAGTACGACGTAATGTATGAATTCGGCGGATTCCG
Organism: Eubacteriales bacterium; assembly: GCA_024685545.1. Lineage (GTDB taxonomy): Bacteria > Bacillota > Clostridia > Eubacteriales > Anaerofustaceae > JAAYHF01. The sequence continues at coordinate 9,714 of JAIKVR010000055.1, forward strand.
CTGGCTCACATACAACTACAATAACGGCGAGTGGGAGCAGTACGTAAAGGATAACGGCGGATCGTTAAACTACAAATAAGCCGCTATTAATTTGACATGCCGCGGCAGGGCGTTGAACAGCGCCCTGCCGCTTTAATCTCTAGATTATTACAGTCCAAACGGGATCCGTTCATTCAAAGGAGTCCATATTATGTTCAAATACGTTTTAAAACGCATAGCCCTGGTGTTTGTGACCTTCTTCATCATCATGACCATGTGCTTCATACTGATAAAGCTGCTTCAGCCGGAAAAGCCCATGCTCGGCGCCCAGGCAGCTATGGAACTTGCACGCCGGGAAGCCCTCGGATATAACAAGCCGATTTTGGTGCAGTACGCCATCTACCTTAGAAATATCCTCACCAAGTGGGACTGGGGCACATCCTGGGAAATAGATTATATGGCGCCCGTCAACGAGGTCATCTTTGACAGGCTCCTTCCCACGGTGCTGATCAACCTGTATTCAATGGTCTTTTCAGTGCCTTTCGGGATCATCATTGGCATCTATGCCGCACTTAAAAAAAACAGATGGCAGGATCACCTTATCTCTACGTGGATAATGATCTTCGTATCTGTTCCGAGCTATGTCTACGCTTTTATCGTACAGTACTTCCTGAGCTATAAGACCGGGTGGTTCCCGCTCATCATGTCATCCTACGCGGATGCCGGTGGGACCTTCTTCTCGTGGACGATGTTCCGTTCCATGGTTCTTCCCGTGCTGGCGCTCTCATTTTCGACCATAGCTTCACTCGCCCGTTATACCAGGGCCGAGCTGACAGAGGTCCTCACCAGCGATTTCATGCTACTTGCCCGCACAAAAGGCTTGACCAGCCGCCAGGCGACGACGCGCCATGCGCTCAGAAATGCGATGGTGCCGATCCTTCCGATGATCATTTCCATGTTTATCGGCGTTCTGGACGGCTCGCTGATCATAGAGAAGATATTTGCCGTTCCAGGAGTGGGCGGTCTGTATCTGAATAGTATAAACCTGTTGGATTACGATGTGTTCATGGCTGTCGGAATGTTTTATACATTCATCAACCTGTCTTCGATGATAGTCATCGACCTGAGCTACGGATTCATCGATCCCAGAGTGAGAATGGGGGAAAGATAATATGAAGCCAACAGACCTCGGCAATATACCTGCCGAAAAACTTGAATTTGCACATCAGAGCGATATTAGGCATGACGTAAAGTTTGAGACCAAGCCCCTGAATTATTTTCAGGACGCATGGCTGCGCTTCCGCAAAAACAAATCGTCTGTCATCGCTTTCATCATAATAATTGCGATCGTTCTTTTCGCTTTCCTGACTCCGCTGTTTTCGCGCTACCCGGTAAGCTTCTCGGACGGCATCTATTCCAAAAAGCTTCCGAAGAGCTTCGTCCTCTCGAAGATCGGCATCGCCACGGGCACCAGGGAACGCACCCTGTCGGATAAAGGCTACGCCTATACGCTGGGCATCGGCATTGCTGCCGCCGATACGGACGGACAAGGAGCAACAAAGCAGGAAGGGCTGGCATGCGAATTCTCCCCGATAGTCTCCGGAGGAGAGCTATACACAAGCCATAACAAGAACTATCATGACTGCGTGATAGATGACTATCTCGAGACGGGCTTTACCTATATGCAGGTCACCGAGAGCCAGTATGAGGATATGCTCGCCTGGCAGGAGGAGTCCGGCCGCCAGCTCATCTATCCGATGGTCGATATCTCCAGCGATTTCAACTTCTCCCGCACCGACGCCAACTACTGGTACAAGACCGATGACTCCGGCAACCCCGTGAATTCCCTCGGCGAGAGGCTCGATATCAACAAGGATGAGCTTGAAGAGAACTATCTGAGGAATACGGACGGCAGCATTGCGTTCTATCAAGGCAAGGCCTCGAACATGAAGTACGTCCGGGTGCTCTACTACAACTATTTCATATACAAGAACGGACATGAACCGGCATTCCTGCTGGGCACTGACGGTGCCGGATACGATATCCTGGTGCGCCTTGCCTCGGGCACGAGGCTCTCCCTTCTGCTGGCAATCTGCGTTTCAGCCATCAACCTGACGATCGGCGCTGTTTACGGAGCCGTGGAAGGCTACTACGGCGGCCTCGTTGACCTGATACTCGAAAGGGTCTCGGACATAATAAGCGGCGTACCGTTCATTATCGTAGCGACGCTTTTCCAGCTGCACCTTGTGGCTACGGGCAAGGTATCCACTTTCACGGCTCTGCTGTTTGCCTTCGTGCTCACCGGGTGGCTGAGCACTGCCTATAACGTGCGCACCCAGTTCTACCGCTTCAAGAATCAGGAATATGTCCTTGCGGCGAGGACTCTGGGAGCAAAAGACCTGAGGGTCATGTTCAAGCATATTTTCCCGAATGCCCTGGGTACGATCATCACCTCCTCGGTGCTGGTCATCCCTTCGGTCATATTCTCCGAATCGATGCTCTCATACCTGGGCATAGCGAACATGAATTCCTCCACCCAGACGTCGCTCGGGACCATGCTGGCGAACGGACAGCAGTACCTGTCCACCTTCCCGCATATAATATTCTTCCCGGCAGTGATCATCTCCCTGCTGATGATCTCCTTCAACCTCTTCGGCAACGGCCTGAGAGATGCGTTCAACCCGACACTGCGCGGATCGGAGGACTGAGATGGCAAGAATACTTGAGATAAAGAACCTGAAGATATCCTTCAGGACGAACAACGGTACGGTCAAGGCCGTACGCGACGTGGACATGACGCTGGACAAGGGCGAGACCCTTGCCATCGTCGGCGAATCGGGCAGCGGCAAATCCGTAACGGCAAGGGCTATCATGGGGATACTCGCGAACAACTCCATCGTTGAGAGCGGCGAGATCTTCTACGACGGAAAGGATCTTCTTAAGATATCCGAAGAGGAATTCCACAAGATCCGCGGCGGAAAGATAGCCATGATCTTCCAGGACCCACTGTCCAGCCTCAACCCGATCATGAAGGTCGGCCAGCAGATGACCGAAGCAATGATACTCAACGGCAAAGCCAACCAGAAGGAGGCTCAGAAGGAATTCGCTCAGAAGACAAAACTGCTGACCGAAGCCATCGGCTCCGCCTCCTCTGAGGGAGGCGACTCAAAGCAGTCAAAGGAAGCAGCTCAGAAGGATATGGAAAAGCTGCGCAGATTCGCTTCCCTGAGCAATAAGATGGAAGGCGAATACAACACTGCGCTGGATTATGTCAATTCCTCACTTTCCGATATCACCGACATCACCCTCGACATGGTCACAAAGGATAAGAAGGTGATCGGACGCTCGGTGGAAGCTCTCGTTGCAAAGCTCGGTAAGGTGTACAACACCTTCCTGGTCGACGAGAAGAACAGCGGGCTGAAAGAGCTTGCCGGAAAGATCAGGTCTGAGGGCAAGGCTTATGCCTCATCGGGCAACGGGGAAGCCCTCAAGGAACTTCTGGGCAAGGCCCGCGATATCCTTTCCTCCTCGGTAAAGGATGATAAAGTCGATTTCTTCTCGCTGGGCTATTTCCTGACCTACGGCAGCGACAAGGACAGCTTTGACTATAAATCGTGCCCGATCCCCGAGCTGAACGCAAAGACGTCAAAATGCGCACGGGAGGATTTCCTGAATGGCTTCATAGACAAGGTCGCTTCCGGGCTCGAATACTCCTATGAGGATTCGCTTGCCAAAAAACAGGAGGCCCTCAAGCTGCTTGAAGAAGCAGAAGAGACCCTCAAGGACGACGGAATACCTGCCGCGAAGACCAAGGAACTGGGCAAGACCCTGTCCAGGGCGGTCGAGCGTTCGATAGACAGGCTCGAGATCAACAAGGACTCCACGGCCTATACCTTCGCGGGAGCGTACAGTCAGGAAGAAGCGCTCTACGACAAGGCCAAGGGCCTGGAGAACAGGAATCCCGGACTGATGTCCCGCGAGAACCGCATGTTCAGGGAAAATATGGATATTCCCCGCTACCTGGAAAACATAAGACTGGTCGTCTCCTCGATGAAGAACGATTATTCCGAACTGCTGGACAAGGCGGCAGGGGACGGAGGACCTGACTTCAGGGCAAAGGCCGGGGAAATGGTCGAATACTTAAAGGAGATCAATTCCCGCATGGTATATACAGTCAGCCCCGATATGGCACGGGACAGGGCAATCAGCCTTATGGACGAGGTCGGCATTGACGAACCCAGGGTCAGATACAACCAGTACCCGTTCCAGCTCTCCGGAGGCATGCGCCAGAGGATCGTCATCGCGATAGCGCTTTCGGCCAATCCTGACATATTAATCTGCGACGAGCCGACGACCGCGCTGGACGTCACTATCCAGGCGCAGATCCTCGAGCTCATCAAGGGACTGAAGAAAAAGAGACAGCTCTCCGTCATCTTCATCACCCATGACCTGGGTGTCGTTGCGAATATGGCGGACACCATAGCCGTCATGTACGCAGGCAGGATCGTGGAGTACGGCACGACCGACGATATCTTCTTTACGCCAGCCCATCCGTACACATGGGCGCTGCTTTCCTCGATGCCCGATCTGCAGACGAAGGAAAAGCTGGAGGCCATTCCCGGCGCTCCGCCCAATATGATAACCCCGCCCAAGGGGGATGCCTTCGCAGCGCGCAACAAATACGCCCTGAAGATAGATTTCGAGGAGGCACCGCCGATGTTCGACATCTCGGATACCCACAGAGCGGCCACATGGCTGCTCGCGCCGGGAGCCCCGAAGGTGGAGATGCCGAAGATCATATCCGACAGGATCGAAAGAATGAAGAAAGCGGAGGAAGCGGAAAATGCAGGAAAGTAAAAACAACCATTCCGCACATCTGCTCGAAGTCGAGCACCTCAAACAGTATTTCACCGTTGGCGGCGAAACGATAAAGGGAGTGGATGACGTAAGCTTCTACATTGACAAGGGCGAGGTCTTCGGCCTGGTCGGAGAATCGGGATGCGGTAAGACCACTACCGGACGCGCCATCATCCGCCTGTATGACGCCACCTCCGGAAATGTCTATTTCAACGGACAGCGCATCGTCGCCGGCACCGGCGATCTGAAGGACGCCCTGAAGGCCGCGAAGAAGGAAGGCGATTCCGCAAAGGTCTCCCGTCTGAAAAAGGAGATCGCGGAAGCGGAGTATGACCATAAGCACTGCAAGCGGGATACGATAACGAAGATCCAGATGATATTCCAGGATCCCATCGCTTCCCTGAACCCCAGGATGACCGTCAGGGAGATCATCTCCGAAGGCCTGGTGATCAGAGGAGTCAAGGATAAGGATTACATCAATAAAAAGGTGATTGAAGTTCTCGATATGGTGGGGCTGCTGCCGGAGCACGCTGACAGATATCCCCACGAATTCTCGGGAGGACAGCGCCAGAGGATCGGTATCGCCAGATCCATCGTGATGGAACCGGACATCATCATCGCCGATGAGCCTATCTCCGCCCTCGACGTGTCGATACAGGCGCAGATCATCAACCTCATAAACGACCTGAGAAAGAACATGGGCCTGACCATACTGTTCATCGCCCATAACCTCTCGGTCGTAAAGTACTTCTCTGACAGGATCGCGGTCATGTACTACGGAAAGATAGTGGAATCCGCACCGTCGGACGAGCTGTTTGCCCATCCGCTCCATCCCTATACCCGTTCTCTGCTCTCGGCGATCCCCCTTCCGGATCCCCATTATGAGAAGACCCGCCAGAGGATCACCTATACGCCGGCACTGGACAGCGACAATTCCCAGGAGCCGGAGGACAGGGAGGTCTCTCCGGGGCACATAGTGCGCTGCACTGAAAAGGAATTCGATAAATACATCAGGGAGCTCGGGGTTTGAATAAAGAAACGAAGGGAATGAAAAGCGGCAGCAGGACGTCCTATGCGGTCATCGCGGGCATCGGTCTTGTCTTTGCCGTATGGTATGTGCTCTCACGCAGGATATTTTCATCATCCTCGGCTAAGGATGTGTTTTTCTGCCTGTGCGATGCGACTTTCATCCCCGCAGCTTTCTTTATCGGTTCGGGAATGCTGCTTTATGTAGTGAACAGCGGCTTTTTCGACGCGTTCACCTACTCGTTCCGGCGTTTCAGCTTCCTGTTCAAAAAAGACTTCGAGGACAGGGTGAAAAAGGACCAGAGCTTTCAGGAGTATAAAGAGGAGAGGCATAAGGACCCGTTCTCTCCCAGGCCCCTGCTTGTCGTGGGACTTGCCTTCTTCCTGGTCTCCACCGTGTTCCTTGTCCTGTATTTCAAAGCATAGACCGTATAAAGCAATTTAAAATGATTTTGCACAGGCTTCCTGCATCGGCTCTTAAAGCAATTGAGCAGGGAGCCTGTGTCGTGAATGAGAGGTAATCGGATTATGAAGATCGATAAATATGTTGACAGCAGGGAATGCCTGGACTGGATGAATGCCAGGGACGTTTTCGTCAACAGGGTAAGGTCATACCGCGCAGAAATGGGGAGCTTCTATTCTTCCACGATGAAGGCTTTCCTTTCAGGCGAGAAAAAGCAGAACAGGGTGTATTCTCCGGTTAACGTATATATCGCCCTGGCGATGCTGGCTGAGATCACGGAGGGTGAAACGAGAAAACAGATCGCCGATCTGCTGAATGAAGGCGGGATCGATGGACTGAGAGAAAAGGTAGGCAATATACTAAACTCCAACAGTTCAGACAACCCGGTCTTAACCTGCCTAATCAATAACTCCGTGTGGATGAATGACAGCGTCAGATACAATGACGATACGGTAAGCAATCTCTCAAGGTATTTTCGCAGCGAAGCTTTCAGCGTCAGGATGGGAGACAGGGCAGCGAATAAGAAAATCGCAGCATGGATCAATAAAAACACCGGTGATCTGCTTTCCGATATAGTCGAGGTGGACACTGACCCGCTAACGGCTCTGGAGCTCATATCCGCGATATACTATAAAGCGTCATGGAAGAAAGCCTATGAGCTGTCAGACACGTCCAAAGAGGTTTTTCACGGGGAAAAGAAGGACGTGACAGTAGACATGATGCATAAATCGGAGGACATGAGGTATTACTGGGGCGAGAGATTCACTGCGGTCTCCGATTCGCTGGAGATGGACGGCGATGCCTACTTCTTTCTTCCGAAAAAGGGGATCTCCCTCAACGAGCTTCTGGACGACAGCGAGGTCTGGTCCGTTATCAATGAGAGAGTCGGCAATGTGAGTGCCGGCGAACCCTTCGGGAGCAGGAACACCAAGGTAAATCTGTCCCTTCCGCGTTTCAGGGTATCCTCCAAGATGGATCTCATCCCTGCTCTGAAGGATCTGGGAGTGAAGGAGGTATTCGACCATGGCAAAGCGGACTTCTCTCCGCTGACTCCCGAAGCGGGAAATATAGGATTGGACAGGATCGAGCACGCGGCAATGGCGGCAATGGATGAGGGAGGAGTGCTCGGGACGGCATACACCGAGGCAAGCATCCGGTTCACTTCGATAATGATCCCGGAAAAACCGGTAGATTTCATCGTAGACAGGCCGTTCTTTTTCGTGATCACCTCCCGCGACGGTTCGCTGCTCTTTTCCGGTACAGTCTGGGATATCGACTGATCAATGAGCGAAGCAGGAAGTCCCGGACTGCGGCTTATTCACGTTTTGAATGTAAGAACCTTTAAAGATAAAGAAATGATGGGCAGCGTTTATCGCTGCCTTTTTTGCGTCCCGCGTCGATACGGATCGGTCAGAAGGACCCGGTCCGCAGTAAACTGACCTGACGCGATCTTCGATGCATTTCAGGGCAGGAGAGCTTTACATCAGTTGATCATTTTCCGTAAGAAAGGAAGCTCGATTGTTCTGTAAAGAGGTACAGAAAGAAGCAGTAGTATTAATGATTCATGACAATGGAATGAATTAGGAACAGTCATTTCGCGGTCATGACCGGACTGACGATGAGGCTCGGTCAGATATATCCTCCTGATCCGGTTGGGACGATTGTAGCAGCCGATCCGGTATTCGCGAATCATCAAATGATCCTTATATGACGCGGTATACTGCCGGGTAAGCATTATGGCGCAGGTCGGGTTCGTGTCTGATCCGTCAGCGATGTTAAAGATAAAAATGAGAATTGCTATGTGTTTTATTGCATTTGCCGTTTCATTGTAGTAACATTAAAATGTTCATAGAATGACTTGCAAAACAATTAAATGAATCCTCGACTAGACTCGGAACGTGCGCATTATAGTTACCTCCGAGAGTAATTTACAGGGAGGTTTTAAATGAAGGTCAAAAAAGCATTATGTTTTCTGTTTGCATTGATCATGCTGCTGAGCTTTATGCCCACAGTGCAGAAGGTCTATGCAGAAGAAATCCCGGAAGAAATCCCGGAAGTAATCCCGGAAGTAATCCCGGAAGAAACCACTGAATTTGATGTCAGCGGATCCAAGACCGCTGATCCGACAGAACTGGAGGGAGACGATAGGGAGACGACTGTCACGCTGTCCTTGCCGTCGGCTGAGTATCAGAACAAGATTGACGTCGTATTTGTTATGGACAGCTCCAGTTCAGCCCGGAACGGCTCGATTTTCATTGATGAAACGAGATCGCTCTTTAATAGCGTTCTTGAGAACAATCCGGGTGTGGTGCTGAAGGTCGGCGTGATTCTCTTCCGCGGGGATGCCCATGATGCAATCGACTATTTTTCGGATACTTATAGCGGACTGACCGAGTACAATGAGAATACGAAAGATTGTATTGAAACAGCGGTGAACTTTAGACAGTATTTTGCGGACCAACTAGGGGTGAGCATAACTGACAAGAAGGTCGATAACGCAATCAAAGCGGAGTTCGGCAACGGCAGCGGCGCCCACTGCGGTCTGGATATTGCGGATGAGTGGCTTGCTGATGATGGCGATGTGCCGGATAGCAATAAGTATGTCGTGTTCCTCACTGACGGTAAAACCTACATTTGGCACAACGAAGACAATAAGCCTACGTGTATCTACACGCAGTATTATAATAATGTAGCAACCAGCCAAGGTGGTTCAGGCCGTTGGACGATTATTGGAGAAGGCGTACCTCAGTTAAACCAGAGTGCATGTGCTTATAAGGACTCCTATCCTGTAGATGTGCTTGATCCTACCGGAAAGAGCAACATTTTCTGGTTTAATGATTATGAGGATCTTTATAATTATGACGGTGAGGAACACATCGATGAACTAAGCGGCAAGAGCCCTTGGGATGCGTACTGCACTTACGCCGATGACGGATCCGTGCCAACAGGTACCGGCGTGAAGCACGAAGTTACAAACGGTGCAGCGTTATTTGGATCAAATTCAGCAACATTTGGAAACAAGGGAGATTACCAGCATTACTGGGAATACGTTCCGGATGCTGCTTGGAATGGTGTTCCGTATTTGGAAGCAAATCCGCTAAAGTTGATTGAAAAGGATGGATCCTACACCTTCTCAACGACGGCTAACGACGACGGTACTTTTAGTATTACCAAGGATGATATCAACCCGAATTACTATATGTACCATGTGGACGGGCTGCAGAAGAGCATGTACTTGACCGGCCACCTGTGGGATGAGATGAACTCAAAGTATAACTGCGCGGTCATCACTTATTCCGGCGGTGGTGCTACAGGCTTCGTTGCTCTCCGTAATAGCTTTATCGATTGGTTACAGGAAAACAGCCAGTATGGCGCGGATATCGAGACCTCTTCTCAGATTGAGGCGATGTTCGAGGAAATCGACAATGACATCCGCTACATGGTCTCCAGTGGCGTTGTTACCGACCAGATCACTGATGATTTCACCTTGAAGAACGAAGACAATAAGGATGCCTTCAGAATGACTCGCAGCGGCGAAGCTCTGACGGTCACCTATGCTGACGGAAAGTGGAATTTCGGCACAAATGTAGACGGAGTATATCCTTATGTCGTCGAATACGATGCTGACACTAAGACTATCACCTGGACGATCAACGTTCCGATCGAGAATGCAAATCCGGTCACTCTGTCCTATGACCTGATCCTAAGAGAAGATGCGGGAAGCGCCTTCTATGACACAAACGTATCAGCAGTGTTGGATTATGTGACCACTGATGGAAAAGAAGGTTCATATTTCTTTGAAGTACCGAAAGTGTCTTATATCAAGCACATCGATATCCCTGTTGAGAAACAGTGGGATGATTATGACAATGAATATGATACCCGCCCTGAAAGCATAACCGTCAATCTGCTTGCTGGTGAAGAACTGGTGAAAACTGAAGAAATAAGTGAAGGTGACGATGACAGGTGGACCTGTACCTTTAAGGATCTTCCGGACAGCAAGCTCGTTCCAGTTGAAACAGCAGATAACGGAGATAAGAAAACCGCAAATACAGAATATACGATCGTGCCGATTGAATACACTGTAGAAGAAGCAGGGATCGTTGCGGGATACAAGACTCCGGTAGTCCATGTGATCGAAGGCGAAGTTTCAGCAGGCGTCCTTATTACCAATACACTGAATGATCTGGTCAAGATCACATATATACTGAACGGCGGCGTATACAACGGGGATACCTCGGATATCGTAGAAGAGTATCCTATAGGTGTAACTATCTCTATTCATGAAGCACCGACCAGAGAGGGATTTAGATTCTTGTACTGGAAAGGTTCTGAATATGACCCTGGCGACGAGTATACGGTAACAGAGGATCATGAATTTGTAGCTCAGTGGGAAGAACCCGCTCCTCAGACCGGAGAAGAGAACCGCTTGTTACTGTGGATCCTTATTATGGCTATAGCGTACATAGATTTGTTCAGTGTCATGTTCATTGAGAAGAAACGTAGGATGAACAGATCACACGAATAAACAGGTAAAAAAACAGAAAGTGCGGTATCGGCATAAAACCGATACCGCACTTTTGCGTATAAAGAAAGCAACGCGATCCCTGAGTGTGATAAGAAGCAGTTTCGTATTCTTGAACACTCCCGCCACTTATAGAAGTGGGAGATTCCTGCTTCAACGCTGCAGCTTACATACGGCGTCGTATCGCCGTACACAGAGGCCGCCGGCTCCACAGGCGTTGTGGATTCGGACAGTTCCTGCCCTATCGTGATGGTATGCTGTATCACATGTCTATGCCGTATCCCTCAGGTACTCTCTGAGCCCTTCTTTAAGGATGTTCATTGCGGCGTTTATGTCGCGGTCGTGCGATGTCCCGCAGACAGGACATACCCAGTGACGGATCTTCAGATCCTTTAGCTCACTGTCGGTATTACCGCACACATGGCATGTCTGACTTGACGGAAACCACCTGTCGACTTTGATCAGTACCTTCCCCCGGTCACTGAGCTTGTACTCAAGGAACTTAAGGAACATCCCGTATCCGTTGTCCAGAGTGGCTTTACCGTTGCCGAAGTCTTTTCCCGCCATCGCCTTTAAGTCCAGATCCTCCACACAGACTATGTCGTACGAATTGGCTGTCTTCGCTGACTGCCGGTGGCAGAAGTCCTTCCTCTGGTTTGAGACATGGCGGTATGCCTTCGCTATCTTTATCTTCTGCTTTTCGTAGTTCTTGGAGCCCTTCTTCTTATGCCTCAGTCCTCTCTGTCGTTTGGTCAGGATGTCCTGCGCTTTCCTGAAGTATTTCGGGGAACCGCAGATATTCCCCTCTGAGTCGGCATAGAACCCGTCGGACTTGTAGTCCAGTCCGATGGCCTTACTGATATCAGGCGTATAGATTACCGGGACGTCATCATACCCGAAGCAGCAGGAGATATACACAGTATGATCCCTCTCTATCGTAAGGACAGCGTTCTTCAGTCTCCACCCATCAGGGATCTCACGTACAGGTACGATCCTGACTCGTCCGAGCTTCGGCATGACCAGAAAGCCTTCTTCTATCCTCAGGTTGTTGTTTACGCGCATAGTGGTATATGGCCATCTTGATGTATGCTTTGACTTGAACTTGGGGGCTCGCTGTTTCCTGTCAAAGAAGTTCTTAAAGGCT
>JAIKVR010000072.1 GCA_024685545.1 Eubacteriales bacterium
CCCTGATTTGTTTTCCGTTTTTTCTGATATATCAATCTTTGTAAACTCTATGGCATTATGAAATGCTGTCAATAAGCAGTTCTTTCTCAGCTCTCTGCCTGTGGGTGGCATAACATGACCCACCGTTTTTGATCAGAATAAAACTAATCGCAGCACCGTATACGAGAAGGCCCATTTCTTTCCGCCTTATACGAAAAATGTTCCGACGACTAATCCCATGCGGAAAGTAGCCTTTTTGCATTGAGCAGCTGCTCTAAAAGATACAGAGCTCCTTTACATCCCATATGGGTCTTTGGCACCACGTTTATATACCCCGAACTCGGTATTTCAGTCTCTATACCGTATATGTTGCCGCTGTAGGCAAGGATCTGGGCTATGGTATTGGCATTTCCGAGCATGACAACGTCTTTGACTTTAGTGATGTCTTTTTCGAAGACGTCCTTGCAGCCGAGTTCTCCGAGTATATCTTTCAGTCTTTCCATTCCTGCACCTTTAAGGTCATAGCGAGGTTGCAGGACTTCCGGGGCAATGCCCAGATATCCGGAAAGATAATCGACATATGCAAAGAGCAGTGAAGGCTCTCCTTCAGCTGCATACCTGAAAGTTCCTCCGAAACCGCTGTTTCCCAGGTATTTTGCGAGATAGTAAAAGATCTTGGATCTTGTTTCCTCAATATCTTTAAGAGCGGCACTGCAGTCTGTCTTGAGAAGAGAAGAAATGCCGTTTATGAACTTCTCCGTAAGATCAGGTCCTATCGGCACGCAGCAGAAGTTAAATGATGGGATACATGAGACTTTTTCCAGATATTCGGCAGTCTCTCTGCATCTCTCCTCGGCCAAAAAAACATTGGCATCCGCCTTTGAAAGATCCTTAAGCTCATCCATTGAGCAGAAGGCCCCTACAGCACAGTTTATATCTATTCCGCATAGATCAAGAAGCCTCGTCATCTCTTCAAGGTCACCGTCCATATGAAGGCTTCTAGTATATAGGCCAAAAAGGTTTATGGAAGGCCTTTTCCGCCCCGGATCCGAGGAGGCATTGCCATGGAAATCATCGGACGGGTACTCATCACCGGATGAATTATCTGCAGACAATGCGAACTTCTTTATAAGTGCAAGCACGGTTTTGTCGTATCCCGTAAACATGTCTTCCGAGAGGCCCGGAGCATCCACATAAAGGTAGGGAATGCCTGTTTCCTTAGAGATCTCCTTAATATCCGATTCGAGAGATTCTGAAAGAAGAGATGTGCCGGGAGCCTGCACTACGGATATGAGAGAATAGCGCCTTTCGGAAAGTATATCATTAAGGGCTCTTCTCAGCTGCTCCGCCGTTCCGAAAATGAAGTCCTCGTATCTGAGGTTCGTTGCGGGAATAAGAGGGGATCCGGTAAAGAACTGGCTTCTGATGAGCTTGTCATCCATGGCATTCGACAACCTCAAATCTCCCCCAAGGCCCAGCAGAGCCTGACCGTTTATAGCGGACTGCCCTGTTCCGAAGCCGTAGTATGTCTTGCAGCCGTGAGGACCGTTTATGAGGACTACGCTGTCTCTGATCCCTTCGCAGGCTGATATTGCGCCTGTGATATAGTCAGCAGTAGTACTTCTCAAATACTGATCTGTCATTTTTCCACCTGCCTTTTAACTCCGTTCCCATATTCTTTATCCATCTGTATGCTTCGTCCGTTCCAGAGGTAAAGCCCGTCCCTATGGACCGGGGCAGCATGATGACTTTAGATCCTTCCGGAGTCTTGGAAAGAATGGAGGGATCCGTGGTAAGTATCAGCTTCGGTCTGATTCTCTCTGCTTTTGCTGAAAACTCTTCTCTGTCTTTTCCGTAAGCTTCAGAGAATCTGTACGTCCAGCCCTGATTATCCGCTTCGTTTTCCGGAGTGAGAACGTATTTCAGATCCAGCTCAAGATCCTGCAGGAGCTCCTTTACCCAGGGCGAAGAATTTCCCAGGAAGGCCATGACGTCGATACCTTCGAAAGACTGCCTTAGGCTTCTAAGTGCAGCATTGTACTCATTGGTTCCTTTTTCTATGAGGACCGCAGCCTCCTTTTCCTTTGAATACAGAATACCAAGCTTCGTGACGAGATCCCTTGTCTCCCCAAATCCTCTCGGGAAGCTGTCTGCTATAAAACTGCAGCCGTATTTGTTTTCAAAGAGCTCTTTTATCTCTCTGCCCAGCTTATCCTCCCTTGCCATGATGCAGTAGGGCGCTCTCAGAAAGCCGTTTATCTCTTCCATGGTCGTATCGTATAGGTACCTGCAGTTGACCCGTATGCCCATAGCTTTGAGGAGAGCTTCTATCTTTTCGTAATTGTCCTGAGTGTTAAGCGACCAGTTGAGCTCGTATACGATGTTTATGGAATCTTTATCGACGTTTTCGACAGGTTTGATTGCCTCGTTTGCTATCGCTTTGTAGCAAAAGGCCATGCCGTCGTTGTAATCGCCGACTTCCACTCCGTCAGCATGGATTATATACATATCGACGCCCATTGCTTTGAGTTCATCTTTTACAGGTTCCAGATCGTCGCCTGAGAGGCCAGGTATGCATGATGTTACTGCAACTATATACTTGTTTCCCTTTTTTGCAAGCTCCAGAGCCTTTTCCCTGAAATGCTCTGCACCTCCGTAAACTGCGTCTCTTATGTCTATATCGGTATTATCGAAATGCTGAGGAATAAATGAAGGATAGATAATTCCTCTTGAGAAGAGCCCGTTCCTGCCGTAGGAGCTTAGTCCATTGACCGCGTAGCTCGTGCAACTCTTAGGCGCATGGCCAAGGACCGCAGCGTCTTTGATATGTACCGCTAGGTCCACCGCACCTCTGTATGAACAGCCGGAAAGAGGCACCCTGCTGAAGGGATCAGACAGAGCTCTTTTTTTGGGGACTGACGCAGCGCCTGATGGCTGTACGTTTTCTGAGGCGGTATCGGTTCTCTGTTCACCGGTCACAGTTTCCTTATCTGTGCCTGCTTTTTCGCAAGCCTCGCAGTCTCCGAAAGCCGAGATTTCATTTTGCTGTCCTGTCCGACTCTGTAATCCGGCATCTGATCCAAGACCTTCTCCCCGCATGAAAAGCTCCATCTGCTCCTCGGAAAGAGGCTTGGCCGGGTAAAGCTGCAGACCTTCCCGTATATGTTCTGCCAATCCCCTGAAAAGCTCCGCTTCCCTGGAGCCCGGATCCATCTCTGTCAGGGTCTTTGCTTCTCTTTCCGCTTTAAGGAAAGCTTCGCTGCGGGGCAGTGAAAGACAGATCGGAAGATCTACAGCCCTTGCAAACTCATAGACTCTTTCTTTTTCATCTCCGGCTCCTCTGGAATTGTAGATGATACCGGCTATCCTTGAGCCGTCAGGATCAAGATTGTTTATTCCGTGGAGTATGTTGTTGGCCGCATATATGGACATGGCTTCCCCGCTGGTAACAAGGAATATGCCCTGAGCATATTCTTTCCTCACCGGCACCGCGAAACCTCCACATACCACATCTCCCAAAACGTCGTAGACCACGACGTCATAGGGGTCCAAAACGCGGTGTTTGTTCAGGAATTCAAAAGCCGTTAGTATTCCTCTTCCCGCACAGCCTTTACCTGGCCTCGGGCCTCCGGCTTCTATACAGCCTGCTCCCATATATCCTTCAGCAAGGACGTCGTCCGGCTTCTGATCATCGGGCGACGTATTGAGAAGGTAATCCAGGACTGTAGTTATCCTCTGTCCGTGATGGAGCAGTCTGGTCGAATCGTGCTTAGGGTCACAGCCTATCTGAAGGACCTTCGTTCCAAGAGCCGCAAGGGCCGCCGAAAGATTTGCACTTACGGTGGACTTTCCAATACCGCCTTTCCCGTAAACAGCTATCTGCATTTTTTCACCTCTTCAAAGGATTAAAACAGGCAACATAATGAGTGCCATTGACATGGCTCAGTTCGGGAAGCTGATATCTGCACTGTTCTGTGCAATATTCGCAGCGTTGAGCAAACGGGCAACCGTTATGCACCACAAGCGGGCTTGGAGCTTCTCCGGCAAGCAGCTTTATATCTTCATCCTGATCGCAGTGAACGTCGAATATCGAATCGAGCAACGCCTCTGTATAAGGATGCATATATTCTTCCTGAAGCGTTTCGCTGTCAAGAAATTCGACTATTCTTCCAAGATACATTATAGCGACACGCTGCGTGACACTTCTTACCAGTGCCAGATCATGACCTATAAACAAACAGCCTATATTATTCTCTTCAACAAGTTCAACAAGAAGCTTTGCGATCTGATTCTGGATAGAAACATCCAGCGCACCGGTCGCCTCGTCACATATCAGGATCTTAGGGCTTATAGCGATCGCCCTGGCTATCGCGACTCTCTGAAGCTGTCCTCCGGAAAGCTCATGAGGGTAACGCATAAGGAACTCTGCCGGAAGGCCGACCTTGGCGAGCAGTTCTTCGGCTTCCGCCATGGCTTCATCTTTTGAGACATGGTCGTAATTGACCCGCGGCTCGCAGAGGTACGTTCCAATGCGCATACGCGGCGAGAAAGAGCTCAATGGATCCTGGAAAACCATCTGGATACTGCGTCTGAACTTGGCGAATTCTTTTTTCTTCATATGCGTGTATTCCACGCCGTCCAGCGTTATCGAACCCGAAGTGACCGGCAGCGACCCTGCTATCATTTTTGCAATCGTACTTTTGCCGCATCCGCTCTCTCCGACCAGTCCGAGAGTTTCGCCTCTCGATAAGGTAAAACTGACATCGGAAACCGCATACAGTTTTTTCTTTTTTACAGGGAACTCTTTGGATACGTTTTTTATCTCAAGCAATACTGCATTATCTGGCAAAACGATTACCTCCCATCTTCGGGACTGCGTCGATCAGGTCCTTGGTGTATTGTTCCTTCGGGTCGATTATTATTTCATCTCTGGTCCCAAACTCGACCATCTGACTCGTTTTCATCACTCCTATCTTATCTGAAAGATACGATGCCACGCCCATATTATGGGTAACAAGTATTATTGTCGCACCGTATTTATCGCGCAGTTCTCTAAGTTCATGGACCACCTGAGCCTGTATCGTAACGTCGAGCGCAGATGTCGGTTCATCCGCAAGGAGGAGCTTTGGCTGCGCAGTCATCCCCATTGCTATGCCGACTCGCTGCTTCATGCCGCCGGATAATTCAAACGGATAAGATGCCATGACACGGTTTGCATCAGTCAGGTGCATGCGCTTGAGCATATCGGTTGCCTTATCGTAGCTTTCTTCTCTTGAGATCCTCTCGTGAGTTCTTATGGCTTCTACATACTGGCTTTTTATCAGTTTTATCGGGTCCATCGACGCGCCGACATCCTGAAATATCATGGCTATGTCTTTTCCACGCAGTTCTTCCTGTTCACGCTCGGACAGGCTGAGCAGATTCCTGCCGTCAAGGATTATTTCTCCTTCAGTGACTTTTCCTCCCGGAGGGAGAAGACCGAGAATGGCGCGGACCATCGTTGTTTTTCCACTTCCGCTCTCACCCACAAGGCTCACTATCTCTCCCTTTTCAACACTGAAAGATACATTGTTTACCGCAGAAGTACCGTTCTGATATCTTATGGTACAGTTTTTTACTTCAAGCAAACTCATCTCCAGGCCCTCCTACCAGACGCTTTCCTTCGGATTCATAAGATCCTGGATACTGTCGCTTAAAAAATTAAAGATAACGACATTGATCAGAATAATAAGCCCCGGGAAAGTAAGCATCCACGAAGCCTGATACATAAAGTTTTTCCCTTCGGAAAGCATAAAGCCCCATTCCGGTGTGGGCGGAGGTGATCCGAGGCCCAGAAGCGACAGGCCCGAGATCGTCAGCAATTTGCTCCCGATGCTTTGAAATATATTCACAAGAAGTGCAGGAAGGACATTAGGTATGATGTATACCATCAGGATCTTCCAGTCAGAAGCTCCGCCCATCTTTGCCTGTTCTATATAGACATTGTTTTTTATCGATAAAACAAGAGATCTGCTTGTCCTTGCAAACCCTGTCCAGCTCGTCAGGCACATGGCAAGGATCATGTTCGTAACACCGGTCCCGATAAAACTGACCAGCGCGATGGTGAATATAGAGCCGGGAAAAGCCATCAGCGTGTCGCAGAATCTCATAAGCAGCGAGTCAAAGACTCCACCCATATAACCTGCAGCTGTGCCTATGAGAATACCGATGAAAGATACGATTCCCGTGACCGCAAATGCGATAAGCAGCGAGGTTTTCCCTCCATAAAGGATACGTGAGTAAATATCTCTTCCCAGCTGATCGGTTCCGAAGATAAATCTGCTGCTTGGAGCTTCCAGCATATGGTCGTAATGCGTTTCCAATGGGTCATAAGGGGCAAGATAGCTGGCAAATAATGAAAAACAGATAAACAGAACAGTAAAAAACAAAGCAACAGCAAATTTGATCCTGGCTATTATTCTTGACCGGCTCAGCGGCTTTTTCATCTTCTTCATTTCGCCTGCATCCCCCTCCTGATACGAGGATCAATGAACTGATATGAGATATCAACGACCAGATTAACGATCACGTATATAAATCCCATCCAGAGCACATATCCCTGGACAAGATAATAGTCCCTTGCCGTGATCGCACCCATTGCCGCAGATCCTATTCCGTTCCATCCAAATACAGTCTCAACTATCATAGTGCCCCCGAGCATGCCTCCGAAGGACATGCCCAGCATGGTTATGACGGCAAGAAGCGAGTTTGGCAAAACGTGTCTGAATATTATCTTTTTCTTACTCAGCCCTCTTGATTTGAGACCGGAGATGTATTCCTCTGACATCTGTTCAACCATAACGGCCCTGATGCGCCGTATGTAGTAGGCAGAATTCGTGATGCCTAAAGTAAGTGTCGGCATTATAAGGCCTTTCCAAGACGTAAACCCTGCGACCGGAAGCCATTTGAGCTGTACGCCGAACAGATAGACCAGTATCATTCCAAACCAGAATGACGGAATGGAAACACCTATGAACGACATGAACCTTATGATGTAATCGGCGATCTTGTTTTTATAAACCGCCGAAAGGATGCCGAGTGGAAAAGAAATGATGATCATCATAATAAAGGCGCTGCAGGCGAGTTTTATGGTGTTGGGAAGCTTTCGCCATAACGCCTGATTTACCGGTTGACTGTATTTGACGGAATAACCGAAATCCCCGTGAAATATGTTTTTGAGCCAGTTCCAGTACTGTATCCAGAAAGGTTTATCAAATCCGTATTCCTCATTCAGCCTCTCGATGGTCTCCGTATCGTGAGGCAGACCCAATGAATCAATGAGGACTTCGATTGGATCGGAAGGAAGCAGATATAAAAGTCCGTAAGTAAGTATTGATAATCCTGTGAGGATTATCAGCAGAGATATCATTCTGTCTTTAATTTGCTTAAGCATGGGATCTCGCTCCTTTTCTCAAACAAAATGCAATTTCCAAAGGGCAGCACCCCAAATATGTTTATCGAGGCGTCTCCCTTTTAGAATAAAAAGAAGTCAAAATCATTCAGGTAATACAAACAAGGCAGCTGCCCCAGGTTTCCCTAGGGCATTGCCGCCTTAATCAAGGAGTGTTTGAAATAAGTATTATTTCATCGTCCAGGTGTTATCGAGTACGTAGTAATCGATAGGATAGATATCAAGATCGTTGAGCTTATCCGTGTTGATAACGTCATAGTTTGCTGTTGCGGCATAGAAGATGGCCGGGCAATCGTCGGCAATTATCTGGGCTGCTTCGCCGAAGACTTTTGCTCTTTCCTCAGGAGTAAAAGCGTTGTTGAGTTTGACCACGATCGCCTCAAATTCATCGGAATGATAACCGGAATAGTTATCCGTACCGGCATCGGACCATCTGTTCGTCATGTAGGACTGTCCGTCGCCGTTGTTCATCGTCTGCCAGCCGGCATTGCCGAGAATATCGAAATCACCCGCTTTTCTTTTGTCGGATACGCTTTCCATCGGATCCAGTTCAACATGGATTCCTACCGCTTTCCACATATCTATCATGGATACGAATACAGCCGTGTTGGAACTGCTGGAAAGAAGGATCTTAAGGACCAGCTCGTTTCCGTCCTTATCAAGGACGTATCCTTCATCGTTCTTCTGCGTATATCCAGCCTTTTCCAGATACTCCTTTGCTTTTTCAACATCGTAATCAGGAGCTTTGACATTGCTCAGATCATATCCCGTGCTGTCCGGGAAGCACTTTGCGAGAGGCTCTGCCGTTCCGTTTCCTGAGACCTGTGCAAGCACCGTTCTGTCCAGAGCATAAGCAAGAGCAAGACGGAGATTCTTATCAGCGGTGGGTCTTCCTTCTCTGCAGTTGATGGCTATATCATTCTCTCTTGTGCCTAAGGCATCAATTCTTTTTAAATTGCTGTGTCCTTCCATCAGGGGCAGTGTTGCGGTAGATGGAGAATAAGCCATATCTATCTGTCCGGAGATAAGAGCCTGGATCCTCGTATCGCTCGCGATATTGTAGTTCGTTATATACTTGATCTTTGCAACGCCCTTCCAATAGTATTCATTGGCTTCAAGCTCCCACTTTTCATCAGGAACATGATCGATGACCTTATACGGACCGGTACAGATGGGATAGAAATCATAATTCGACATATCCTCATCGGTATCGACTACGATGCACATTGGTTCGGTGATGACATAGATGAATGCGGCATAAGGCTCGGTGGTATGGAATACTGCGTATTCACCGTCTACTTCCGCCGAAGCCAGCTTAAGCTGATATCCTCTGCTGTTTTCTACAGCAGTCTTCTGTATGGACTCTATCGCATGCTTTGGCGTCAGTTCTGCTCCGTTGGAGAACTTAACTCCCTTGCGGATATGGAATCTGAATGTCGTGCCGTCATCTTCGATGCTGTAACTGTCTGCAAGACACTCCACAAGCTTCATATCCTTGTCCATCGTCAAAAGCGTTTCACCGATACCGTAACGCATGGTCCACCAGCCGCCCCATCCGTTGAACGGGTTGACGTTGGCGTTCCAATAGATAGCTACGTTCAGGTGTTTTTCTTCTTCAGGCTCTTTTGCTTTTCCGCATGATGAGAGCAGCAGCATGATCACCAGAAGCATTGCAAGAACAGGTTTGAATCTTCTTTTCATTTTTCCTCCATTTCTGTTTGGTTTAATAATATATAAGGCCTCAGCATTATATACACTTTATCGCGGCTTTCGGGCTACGATCAAAAAGTGTTTCGGAAGCCCTTCACCGTCGATTTGAACGGATATATCCTTAAATCCCAGCCTTATCATCTGATCCAGATCCCACTGCGGCCTTCTCTGGAAGCTCAGAGGCTGTTCAACTGCAATCTTTTCTATAATGCTGAAATCCACATTTTCCGGATTGTGCTTGTAATGGCTTCCCGGAGAAACATCTGCAGATTTCTTCATGGCTTCAAACTGAGCTTTGCGCGCTTCGGCTTCCTTCGCATATTCTTCATCGTGGGCGGAAAGATAGTGGTTTCCATCGTCTATGAAGAATATGCCTCCCGGTCTCAACACCCGATATATCTCGGAATATGCGATCTCCGGGTGATCAAGATTCCACATTACGTTTCGCTGAACGACTGCATCAAAGCTTGAATCCTCAAATGCAAGATCCTGTGCGTCCATCTGGTATGCCATGCACGACAGCCCTCTGTTTTTCATATTGGTCTTTATATATTCGACCATTTCGGCTGAATAATCGATACTGGTGACCCTGTGCCCCTGAGAACCAAGAATCATGGAGAAAAAACCGGCACCTGCTCCATCATCGAGGATATCCATCGGCTCTTCCCCGAAAAGCTCTGAAAACCTGTCGATCCACTCCTTCCCGAGCTGACTGTCGAGTTCTTCATTGATTGCGTCAGAAAAACCATGGCTCCTCTGATTCCAGTAGTCCTGTACCTGTGCTAGATGATCTGTTTTATCCAATTAAAAAACCGCCTTCCTTTATCCTCGGAAAGCGGCTGATCCACTTCTGCTGGTGCCACACGCAAATACGTGGCTGCGGTTCTCAGACAAGCTACTTTCTCTGGAAGATACTCATCGTTCCATTCAGGCAGGTTTCCTGACTTTGGCTTACGCCCCGCGCGCCTTCTCGCCTTACGGCAATGGCATGATGCGCAGCAGCTGTCCATATACAGTGACCAGATCGTTCGGGGATCTCACCCGGTTCCCTATTATCCTCTGCATTACACAAAGGCACCTGAACAGTATTTGTATGTGATTGTATTTGAATTATATACTATCAAATCGATAATAATCAAGCAATTTAAATGATCATCAAACCAAATCAGTTTTAAAAAGGATGATAATACCTATCAATGAAACTGATAACCGATCAGCAGTGATCTTCATTTCCACCCGAATTACTATACTGAACAACACTACTGTGACAGGCCGGCAGATCACAACCAATGCAATGGTCCTGCTTCTCTTATTGTACAGTCATATAACAATGGAGTCATATCCGTTGGAAACGTTTATCCCTACACTCGCGCTGATTCTCCATTTCGGATGAGGTCATATCAGAAAATGACGACAACCATGCATTATCCAGTTAATATGACAAATATCGTTCTTTTTATGCAACGTTTCTGCCGCTACGCTTCACATATGTGGTACAACTATCCTGTACATAAAAATTCGGAGAACCGCAGATGAAAACAAAGAACAGCGGCATGCGCGCCGGGTGGATGTGCTTTTACATCCACTTCGTCACAGAGGTGGCTTGCTTCTTTCTGCTGCTCAGGCTCCACGGCCCGGGCCTTCCCAGATGGACCTCGGTCTTCATGTATGACGCCCTGGCTTTCGTGCCTCAGTCTATGGTGGGCAGAGTGCAAGACAGGAATCCCAGGCTCAGACTGGACCTGATCGGTCTGTTGTGCATTACTGCAGCACTCTCTTTCTTTGCGCTTGATCCGCAGCACGGCCGTGCCATAGGCACGGCGATGCTGTGCCTTGGCAACTGTTGCACCCACATCTCCTGTGCCGACTCGACACTTCGGGCGGGAGGGGACAGAATAACTCCGGCCGCCGTGTTCGTTGGAGGCGGATCCTTCGGAGTGATAAGCGGAAAGCTGCTGGATACTGCAGGCTGCCCTTATTATGTAGTGATGCTGATCGTTCTGTCCGCCGTTCCTCTCTGCTTCCTCATACCGGAAGAAAAAACGGAGAAAACCGGAGAGCCAAAGAAGTGCGGAAGATACGCCGATATCGCACCGAGCGTAACTCCCTGGGCTGCCGTGATCGCATCGGTAGCCGTCGTCGCTTTCAGAGGCTTTATGGGGTACGGAATACCCACCTCATGGAACAAGACGACTTTCCAGACAGTGATGCTTTATTTCGCAATGGGATCCGGTAAATCCCTGGGAGGATCCCTGATGGATCGATACGGGACGAGAACGGCATCCGTCATAAGCATCGCCGTATCGGTGCCTTTCCTTCTATTCGGAGCGGACCGGATGATGCTTTCCCTTTTCGGAGTAATGCTGTTCAGCATGACAATGCCAATAACGCTGGGCATAATCGCCACGGTGTTGCCTGAAACTCCGGGACTCGCTTTCGGACTCACCACCATAGGCCTGTTCCTCGGCTCATGTCCCCTGCTGTTCCATAAGATTACCGACAGGAGAGTCCAATTTGCTACCGTACTGGCAGCTTCTCTGGTCTGCCTTGTGATAATGCTGCTGATAACTGGAAAGAAAAGGAATAGAATAGAAAAGGAGGACGCAGAATGAGCTGGGAAGAACTGGTCCAGATTGCATGTGATGGCCCAGCACCGCTGATTGCCACCTGTGTCTTCTGTGTCGCCTGTGTCATCACCACCTTCATATTGGTTGGAAAAGAGATAAAGAATAAGGAGAAAGAAGAATGAAACGAATCCTCACAGCGGTCATGGCCGCAGTCATCATGATCATGGCAATAGCTGTCCCGTCCGCCGCGTACGCCGATATGGGCATGGACTTTGTCGACGAGTACACTGTAAGAGTGACCAATAAGGGCGGTATAAAGCTAACCGGATACGGCTCTGACCCTTCCGTCTATTTCCCCTATGGAGCGAGATTGAAGGTGGAATACTGGAAGGCTGGCAGTGAAAAATGGTACGTCTACAATTCCAGCTACAGTGTTCCCGCCAAATCGATCACTAAGGTGACAAAGACGCCTGACGAAAGCACCCTTACCAAAGAGGATCTGACTTTAGTAGTCTGCGGAGAAGGAGTCTCCCTGTTTAAGGGGCCCGGTGAGAATTTCGGTGCCGAAATAAAAGATATTCCTGTTGGAACTGAGCTTGAGTCGGATTACCACGACGGCATGTGGGCCCGCACCTCTTACGAAGGCAGCGCAGGCTGGGTCTATTTCCGCAGGACGTCAACCAAAGGCAGCGTGCCTCCAGTTGCGATCCGCGAAGGTGATCCCGTTGAATTCAACATGACATGTCTCAAGGACATTCCCCTTTCGGAAGCCCCTGGAGACTTCGAGGCCTCCGGCACGGAAATGAAGGCCTTCACAGACGTCACCTGCGATCTTCAGTACCGCGATCTCTTAGGTGCCAGATGGTTCCATATCTCCAGCGGGAAAGAGGAAGGCTGGTACAATTATCCCGGAGACCTGAGCGTAGTGTTCAGGGTATATGACTCCACCGCTATGACGGAAGGAAATACCGACCTGCTGTCAGATCCCTCAGATACATCTTCCGCAGCCGCTACCGTGCCATCCGGCTCGGTGTTGCAGATACTTGCCTACTGTTTCGACAGCAGCGGCAAAGTGAGATACTGCGTGGATTATGAAGGTTCCTCGCTATGGCTCCCGAAGGACAGCAAATACTCCGTAAAAGGAATGGATGAAGTAGCGGAGAGCCTTCCCGAGCCCGACATCATTGAGCCCCGTCCAGCCAATACAAAAGGCGACAACGCCCTCCTGTTCGGTCTGATCGGAGGTGCCGCGGTGGCGGTAACCGCCGGTCTGGTCCTCCTGTTGCTGATCAGGAAAAGACGCGGAAAGAGCGAAGAGGATGAGTCCTGACCTGTCCGCCGTTCTCAGCGCTATGTTCATCGCTCTCATATGCACTTTGGTGCTTGAGACTGGAATGGCATGGGCGCTGGGAGTACGGAAGCGGGAGGATCTGGGCATCGTGTTACTGGCAAATCTGCTCACTAACCCAGTAGTATCGGTGCTTCCGACCGCAGCAGCCTTCTGTCTGGGATATAAAGCTTTCGGCCCGGTCACGGCGGCAGCCGAAGCCGGAGCGGTGCTGGCTGAAGGGGTGGTATACGGGAGGCTCCTGTCCTTCAGGAGAATACCTCCTTTGCTCCTTTCATTCATACTTAACTTTGGCTCATACTTCGCGGGCGTGCTTTACAGCACCTTCGCAGGCTGAGCTGTCCATCATACATTAATTGCGAAAGGCAGTTTCAAACATGAAAAAGATAATCTGCGCATTGCTCTCGCTGCTTTTAGTATTGCAGCTTTGCGGCTGCGAACCGAAACCTGAAGTGCTCCCGCCGATCACCAGTTTCGACGAGTTCTTCGAAAAGGTTCTCTCGGGCGT
This sequence comes from Eubacteriales bacterium, assembly GCA_024685545.1. Taxonomy (GTDB): domain Bacteria; phylum Bacillota; class Clostridia; order Eubacteriales; family Anaerofustaceae; genus JAAYHF01. Next base: position 13,563 of record JAIKVR010000072.1, read on the forward strand.
GGATACGGTGCCCGAGATGGAAGCGCTTTTCCCGGCTGACGGAGACCTTTCCCGCATGACCCGCAGCAGAGCTGCGTGTCTACTGAGCGTCTACAGCGGACTCGATCCGGAAAAGGGGCTGCGCGTATACAAGATACACGGAAAAGAAGCTCTGGATGAACTGGTCAAAAACGGCATTCTCACCGACAAGGAGGCGGAGAGCCTCGACGCCGGCATCTTCTACGAGGTCATAGATGACCTTCAAGTATCTTCCGTGATGCGCTTTTTCTACGGGAAAGAAACGGCAGAGGCGATGATATGGGACGATCCCACACGCATTGCTGTAGAAAGCGGTTACAGCTTCTTCAAAGGAGGTAGCCTCACAGTCTCCCCTGACATCAAGACAGACCTGAGCACCGTCAGCTCCGGTGATAACGAAATGGTCCTTGACCTTAAGGCAGTTTCCTATGACAAGGACAGCAGCATACTCACCGACGTCATGAGCGGATATCCCGCCGCGCTGAATGTGAAAGGAGGCAAGACGCTGGAAGAATGCCTCAAAGCAGCCGGTCTGGAAGCGGAGAATCTTGGTGCCATCCGCATCACGCTCTTTATGGAAGGGGAAGCCGTCTATATCCGCGATGTCGCAAAAAGACACAACGGCGGATATACCGTGATCTCCAGCACCACGCTGCGCGTAAGGAGCGGCCCCTCCACTAAGGACAAAATACTCGGTTCTCTCAAGAGCGGCCAGATGGTGACAGTCTATGAGGAGAATAACGGCTGGGGAAGAGTATTCTATAACGGAAAGACAGGATGGATCTCCCTAGAATACGCCGAAATGTCCAAAAAACCTCTTCCATAACTGCAATGATCCGTTTTGAATGTGCCCTCCACTGATAAAGTTAAGGGCTTTTACTTAAAAATCCCCATCCGTCCAAGACGGATGGGGATCATTTATTCAGTCGTTTTATACGTTTGTACTGCTTTCATCGGCTGTCCCGAGTTTTACGGGTTCGCCGGGAACGATAGGCCCGAGGATAGGACCGTCGTCGGCACTCTTCACGATGAACTCGTCTTCGTCGCCATAATCAGACCCTCCGCCTTCACCCTCATTTCCGCCGTTATTTCCGGTGTAAGAGTCTGAGAGATATTTTTCAGGCATATGAACTGTCTGACGGTCGAGCTGAGGTTCGATGCGGGAATAGTCATCGATACCGGTGCCTGCGGGGATGAGCTTGCCGATGATGATGTTTTCTTTCAGTCCTCTCAGGTGATCCACCTTGCCTTTTACTGCGGCGTCCGTGAGCACTCTTGTTGTCTCCTGGAAGCTTGCAGCAGAAAGGAAGCTCGTGGTGGCGAGAGCGGCTTTTGTGATACCGAGCAGTATCCTGTCCGCATGTGCAGGTTGCAGCCCGGCTTCCTCAGCCTTCTGATTCTCCTCAAGAAGTTCGCTTATATCGACATTGCTTCCCGGTAGGAGATTAGTGTCACCTGCATCGGAAACCTTATACTTGCGCATCATCTGGCGAATGACCACCTCGATGTGCCTGTCATTGATGTTGACGCCCTGCAGACGGTATACTTTCTGCACCTCGGAAAGGATATAGCGCTGTACGCCGTCCACACCCTTGACTGCCATAAGGTCGTTGGGGTTGATAGGTCCCTTCGTGATCTGATCGCCCGCCTTGATGGTAGAACCCTCGCGGACCAGAAGAGTTTCGCCGAATGGGATCTCGTATTCCCTGATCTCGGGAGCCTCAGAGTTCGATCCGGTTACGATGACGGTCTGCATGTTCTTTTTGTTTTCGCCGAAAGAAACAGTACCGTCGATCTCGGAAATGATGGAAACGCCTTTAGGCCTTCTGGCTTCGAACAGTTCCTCGACTCTCGGAAGACCCTGGGTGATATCGTCTGCACCTGCGACTCCTCCGGTATGGAAGTTTCTCATGGTCAGCTGGGTCCCCGGTTCGCCTATAGCCTGCGCGGCTATGGTTCCCACGGCTTCACCGATATTGACGGTATTCATCGTCGTCAGGTCGGTGCCGTAGCATTTCTGGCACACACCGTACTTGCTCTTGCAGTTGAAGACGGCTCTTATCACCACCTTCTTGACCCCTGCGGCCACTATTTCGTCAGCCTTGGCCACTGTGATGAGCTCCCCTGCATCCACTATCACCCTTCCCGTTTCGGGATCGGTAACCGGAGCAAAGGCATAGCGTCCGTTGATACGTTCTTTCAAAGTCTCTATGGTGGAATTGTCGCTCTTCATCGCAGAGACTTCGAAGCCCTCGTCAGTTCCGCAGTCATGTTCGCGGATGATCTGATCCTGGCAGACATCCACCAGCCTTCTGGTCAGGTATCCTGACTCGGACGTCCTAAGAGCGGTATCGGAAAGAGCTTTTCTTGCCCCGTGAGAGGAAATAAAGAATTCCAGAACGTTCAGCCCCTCGCGGAAATTTGAGCGGATGGGCAGCAGTATGATCTCGCCTGAAGGGGATGCCATCAGACCTCTCATCCCTGCAAGCTGCCTTATCTGTTTGTTGTTTCCTCGGGCACCTGATGTTGCCATCATGGTGATCGGGTTCCTTGGATCAAGGTTCTCCATCAAGATATTACCGACATCGTCGGTAGCCTTTTCCCATACCTTCTGGGTCTTTTTCTTGCGCTCACCGTCGGAATAGAATCCTCTGGCGAACTGGCTGTTGATCTTATCGACTTCCTTGTCCGCTTCGGCCAGTATCGTGGTTTTTTCCTCCGGAACCTGCATGTTGGCCACGGAGATGGAGATGGCACTCTGTGTGGAATACTTGAAGCCGTTGGCTTTGATCTCGTCCAGCAATACAGATGTCATAGAGGCTCCATAGGTGATGAAGCTCTGGTAAACGATCTTGGATAGCATGTTCTTATCCACCTGAGCATCTATTTCAAGCTTGAACATGTCATCCATGCTCTCTCTCTTAACAAAGCCCAGATCCTGTGGAATGATCTCATTGAAGAGGAAGCGGCCCACAGAAGAATAGACATTTCTGGTCTCCGTGACACCGTTGAAGGTGCGAGTCATGCGCACGTATACTTTAGCGTGCAGATCGACCTCATGGTTTGCGTAAGCCATTTCCATTTCCATAAGATCGACGAAATGGGAGTTCTCGCCCTTAGCCCCATCCTCCTGCATCGTTTCATAGAATGAGCCCAAGATCATATCCTGTGTAGGAACGACGACGGGCATGCCGTCCTGAGGCTTCAGGATATTGTATGCCGAGAGCATCAGGAGCCTTGCCTCAGCCTGCGCTTCCACGGAAAGAGGTACGTGAATGGCCATCTGGTCACCGTCGAAGTCGGCGTTGTATGCCGTGCAGACCAGAGGATGCAACTTTATCGCACGTCCTTCCACCAGAACTGGCTCAAAAGCCTGAATTCCCAGACGGTGTAGCGTTGGCGCGCGGTTCAGCATGACCGGATGATCCTTGATAACATCGTCCAGGACGTCCCATACGACGGGATCGAGCCTCTCGACTTTTCTCTTTGCGCTCTTGATATTCTGATCGTATTTCCTCTGTACGAGTTCCCTCATTATGAACGGTTTGAAGAGCTCAATAGCCATTTCCTTCGGGAGACCACACTGGTATATCTTAAGCTCAGGTCCGATAACGATGACGGAACGTCCGGAATAGTCTACTCTCTTGCCGAGCAGGTTCTGACGGAATCTTCCCTGTTTGCCCTTGAGCATATCTGACAGACTCCTCAGTGGCCTATTGGATGCACCTGTGACGGCTCTGCCATGGCGTCCATTGTCTATAAGTGCGTCCACAGCTTCCTGCAGCATCCTCTTTTCATTCTGGATGATTATATCCGGAGCATCGAGTTCCAGTAGCTTCTTTAAGCGGTTATTGCGGTTGATGACTCTTCTGTAAAGGTCGTTCAGGTCACTGGTGGCAAACCTTCCTCCGTCCAGCATGACCATGGGTCTGAGGTCAGGTGGGATCACAGGCACGACAGTCAGGACCATATCAACCGGGTTGTTGCCGCTTTTGCGGAATGCTTCGATAACTTCGAGCTTGCGTATGGCCTTGTTCCTCTTCTGACCTGTGGAGGTCGCCATGATCTCGTTGAGTTCAGCGGATTCCTTATCCAGATCGAGCTTCTGCAGCAGGTCCAGTACGGCTTCGGCGCCTATTTTTGCGGTGAAGCCGTCATGGAAGTTTCCAATTGCTTCCTTATATTCGCTCTCTGAGAGCAGCTGCTTGTATTCCAAAGGAGAGTTCCCCGAGTCCGTTACTATATAAGATGCAAAATAGATGACCTTTTCGAGATCCTTCGGAGTGATGTCAAGGATAACGCCGATACGTGACAGACTTCCCTTAAAATACCAGATATGGGTTACGGGAGCTGCCAGTTCGATATGTCCCATTCTCTCGCGGCGCACCTTGGATTTTGTCACTTCAACACCGCAGCGGTCGCATATTATCCCTTTATTCTTGCTCCCCTTATATTTTCCGCAATGACATTCCCAGTCCTTCATCGGCCCGAAGATCTTCTCGCAGAAAAGACCGTCGCGCTCGGGTTTGGAGGTCCTGTAATTGATGGTTTCGGGCTTTTTGACCTCGCCGTATGACCATTCCAGAATCTTGGCGGCGCTGGCCAGCCCTATCTTTATCGAGCTGAAATCATTGAGCTGGTTAACCGGCTCTGAAGTAAAACTGCTGTATTGACTCAAAGGTTGCCTCCTTTAAAAATCGTCGTCCGATTCGTCATCGGCGCCCATCAGTATATCTTCCGCGCTGGAGGGTTCATCTTCGTCTTCGTCATCGAAATCATCGTCGTCGAAGTCGTCGAAATCATCATCCTCATCGTAATCATCACCGAGATCAATGTATCCCTGGTCGGGGCGATCCTCGTCCGCACGGAAACTGATCTTATCCGGTGAGGTAATGTCGTAATCATCTGAGAGTATAATCTCTTCTCCAGCGTCGTTCAGGACCTTGATGTCAAGGCACAGGCTCTGGAACTCCTTGATAAGCACCTTGAAAGATTCAGGGATAGAGGGCGAAGGAATGTTTTCACCCTTAACTATCGCCTCGTAGGCTTTGACCCTTCCCACCACGTCGTCAGATTTGACGGTCAAGATCTCCTGCAGCACGTTGGCCGCTCCATAAGCCTCAAGCGCCCAGACCTCCATTTCTCCGAAACGCTGTCCGCCGAACTGGGCTTTCCCGCCCAGAGGCTGCTGAGTGACCAAAGAGTAGGGACCTGTGGAACGGGCATGCATCTTATCATCTACAAGATGGTGCAGCTTGAGCATGTACATGTATCCGACCGTGACCTTATTGGCGAATTCCTCACCGCTGCGGCCGTCTCTTAATGTCACCTGTCCTGAAGGATCAAATCCTTCCTCGACAAGTAGCTGTCTGATTTCCTCTTCCTTCGCACCGTCGAAAACTGGTGTAGCAATCCTCCAGCCCTTGGCTCGGCAGGCGAGTCCCAGATGCACCTCAAGGACCTGACCGATGTTCATCCGGCTCGGAACGCCCATCGGGCTGAGCAGGATATCAAGCGGTGTGCCGTCATCCATGAAAGGCATGTCCTCCACCGGCAGTATTCTGGAAATGACGCCTTTGTTGCCGTGACGTCCGGACATTTTGTCTCCTACGGAGATCTTCCTCTTTATTGCAACATATACACGTACGAGTTTTGTGACGCCTGGCTTGAGTTCGTCTCCGGCTGCGGCTGAAAACTCCTTGACATCCACTACGATGCCTGCTTCACCGTGAGGAACCTTGAGCGAAGTGTCGCGGACTTCCCTGGCTTTCTCTCCGAATATCGCGCGAAGCAGCCTATCTTCAGCGGACAGATCCGTCTCCCCTTTCGGGGTGACTTTTCCGACCAGAATATCGTCGCTGGTGACCTCGGCACCGATCCTTACGATACCGCGGGAATCCAGATTCTTTACAGCGTCCTCACCGATGTTCGGGATTTCCCTCGTTATCTCCTCGGGGCCGAGCTTGGTTTCTCTGGCTTCCGCCTCGTATTCCTCTATATGTATAGATGTGTATACATCGTTCTCAACGAGTTTTTCGCTGAGCAGCACAGCATCCTCGTAGTTATAGCCTTCCCAGGTCATGAACCCGATGAGCACGTTGCGGCCCAAAGCCATATCGCCCATATCAGTGGACGGACCATCGGCAATGATCTCATCCGCCTCAACATGATCACCGACCTTGACGATGGGATGCTGATTGATGCAGGTTCCCTGATTGCTTCTCTTGAATTTGCGCAGCGGATATGTCCTCTTGGCTTTGGTTGCATCCTCAAGGATCACTATCTCATCAGCTGTGACTCTAGTCACCTCTCCTGCGGCAACGGATATAACGCATACACCGGAGTCCTTCGCGGCCCTGTATTCAAGGCCTGTAGCGACTACAGGTGCCTCAGGTACGAGCAGCGGAACCGCCTGCCTCTGCATGTTCGTGCCCATAAGGGCGCGGTTAGCGTCATCGTTTTCAAGGAAGGGGATCATGCCCGTGGCAACGGATATGATCTGACGGGGAGAAACGTCCATATAGTCCACGGAATTTCTCGGACTGGTGACGAAATCCCTCATCTTGCCTGTTCTGCCCGTGACTTTATCGTTTACGAAATAACCGTTCTCATCGAGGGGCTCGCTGGCCTGAGCCATCGTATACTTGCCCTCTTCCTCGGCATCGATGTAGTCTATCTGTCCGGTAACTCTGCCCTCAACCACCTTGCGGTAAGGTGTTTCGATAAAGCCATACTTATTAACCCTGGCATATGTTGCCAGAGAACCTATCAGGCCGATGTTGGGGCCTTCGGGTGTCTCTATCGGGCAAATGCGGCCGTAGTGCGAATGATGGACGTCACGCACTTCAAAACCGGCTCTTTCCCTCGAAAGGCCTCCAGGGCCGAGAGCGGAAAGCCTTCTTTTATTCGTCAGTTCGGAAAGCGGATTGGTCTGATCCATGAACTGGCTCAGCTGCGATGAACCGAAGAATTCCTTCAGTGCGGCAGACACCGGGCGGATGTTCACGAGGCCCTGAGGTGTGATTTCCTCGGGATTTGTGACCTGCATGCGCTCCTTAACGTTCTTCTCGAACCTCGTCATTCCGATGCGGAACTGGTTCTGAAGTAATTCGCCAACGCTGCGGAGCCTTCTGTTGCCTAGATGATCTATGTCGTCGATCTCGCCGATGCCGTGGGCAAGGCCGAGTATATAGCTTATGGATGCCAGGATATCCCAGGATGTGATGATCTTGGGAAGCAGTATCCTTGAGGATGCAGCGAACGTTTCCTTCTTCTTATCATCGCCGTCCTCCGAAGCAAGGATCTCTTCCAGGGCAGGCAGATAAACGGGCATGTCGATTTCTGTATCTGACATGTCAAACGGGACACCGTACTTATCCGCATAAACCGTCTTGTTTCCCACCACGTTCACTTCCTGTCCGTCGGGGGCAATGACAGTGACTTTATTGATTCCTGCGTTCTGTACTGCCCATGCGGTTGCTTCACTCATCTTTTCCCCTGCGGGAGCGATCAGCTCGCCTGTCCTCGGGTCAACAACATTGCCGACGGGAGCCAGTCCCGTCAGGCGCACTGCGAGAGAGAGCTTCTTATTGAGTTTATATCGACCCACGAGCATAAGATCATATCTCTTGGGGTCGAAGAACATAGAATTAAAGAGCGGACGGGCACTGTCAATCGTGGCAGGTTCTCCCGGACGCAATTTCTTGTATATTTCGGTAAGACCCGATTCGGTGTCTGTAGAGTCATCCTTCTTCATGGATGCGAGCAGTCTTTCATCCTCACCGAACAGATCCACGATCTCGGCGTTGGTGGAAATGCCGACGGCCCTTGCCAAAGCAGTGACTGCCACTTTTCTGGTGCGGTCCACCCTGACATATAGGATATTGTTTGAATCGGTCTCGTATTCGAGCCAGGCACCTCTGGACGGAATCACCTGAGCGGAAAACAGGTCGTTGCCGCGCTTATCCGTTACCATGGAGAAATAAGCCCCGGGGCTCCTTACCAGCTGGGTGACCACCACCCTTTCAGCTCCGTTGATGATGAAGGTACCGGTATCCGTAAGGAGCGGGAAATCGGCCACATAGATATTCTGCTCCTTTATCTCGCCGGTCTGCTTGTTGTGATAGCGGACTTTGAGCTTAAGGGAGGTGGAATAATTGGCGTCCCTTTCCTTGCATTCCTCAACATCGTACTTCGTGGTGTTGTCCAGGGAGTAGTCAACTACGTCCAGAAACAAATTCCCGGAGTAGTCCACGATCGGGTTGATGTCGTCGAAGACTTCCTTCATGCCCTTTTCCAGGAACCACTGGTAGGAAGATTTCTGGATCTCGATCAGGTAAGGGAGCTCCATAACGTCTTTAATCCGGGCAAAGCTCATCCTCTTGTGCTTGCCGATCAGTTCCTCATGTACCATCGTAACTCCTTTGGTTGTGAAAATTATAATGAAGGATTGAAAAGAGACCCGCTGTGCGTTATTATATTATCGAACGATGATAAAGGCGCTTGGCGGGTATCCTCCAATCCGTTAGACTCATGTTTTTCTATATTTGCATACACAAAAAAGCCTTACTTGCAAAAATAAATAATACGACAAACGTGCTCTTTTGTCAAGAGCAATTTGCTTTTGTGCGTCAAAAAATATTGACATTTGCAGACGCCGAATATATAATATTCTAACCTGAATTTAATTATCCTTGTTCTCTCCCTCAACGGGAGCTTTTTTTATTCTGCGCGGATTGAACTTGTTCATCGCGCTGTCGATACCTTCGCTTATATAGCAGTCGAGGGCCTGTGCGGCTTTTTCTGCCGATGATTTCATTATCTCGAGCTCTTCTGAAGTGAATGGGGAAAGCACGTAATCCCTCAGGTCTCTGGAACCGTTGTCGCCTACCCCGAAGCGTATGCGTGGAAATTTCGTGGTGGCAAGGCTCGACACCACGCTTTTCATTCCGTTGTGCGTTCCGGGGCCTCCTCCACGACGTATCCTCAGTTCGCCCATGGGAAATTCGATATCGTCATGGATCACGATTATGTGCTCGGGATCTATCCTGTAGTAGTCTGCCGCGGCTCTGACCGCGATGCCGGACAGGTTCATGTAAGTCTGAGGCTTGATCAGCAGTACCTTTTCCGCACCGACACGGGTCTCACCGCACAACGAATAGAACCTCTCCTTGTCGCAGGAGAATCCGTGGATTCCGCAGAAAGCGTCAGCGGTCATGAACCCGACGTTGTGCCTTGTCAGTTCGTATTCTCTACCGGGATTGCCCAGCGCGGCAATAAGATACATTTCTCTCACCTTTGTCCTACCTGCCATTATATCAAAAAAGAAATCATTACAATTTCATTGTTCAATAATACATGCTATAATTGCTTTAATTCAAATCAATTATCTCGGAGATATACAAATAATGAGTGTTCTGAAATTCGATTATTCCATGTCTGGGTTTTCCCCGGAATATTTGAGTCGCTTCGCTTCAACCGCAGCCTCCGCAGACAAGGAACTGGCAAACGGCACATTCAATAATACAGACTGGCTGGATTATCCTGTGAAAATAGAGCAGACAGTGCTTCTTGACATCCTCAATACGGCAGAAGAGATCAAGCGCAAATGCGATGCTCTGATCGTCATTGGCATAGGAGGAAGCTACATGGGAGCCAAGGCAGGTCTGACCATGATAAAGGATTCCTTCAACACAAAAGAAGGCTGCCCTGAAGTCTATTTTGCAGGGTGGAACATGAGTTCCGTTTACCATGCAGAGGTCATGAAAGCCGTCAAGAACAAGGATGTGTGCGTAATCGTGATCTCGAAGAGCGGCACCACCATCGAGACTGCAGCCGCTTTCAAGATATTCCGTTATTTTCTTTTTGAGAAATATGGCGATGATTATGTAAACCGAATCTATGTCGTCACTTCATCTGATTCCGGAGCCCTTCACGAAGAAGCGGTTCAGATGGGTTACAAGGCATTCGCACTGCCTGAGAACATCGGCGGACGCTACAGCGTGCTTACACCGTCAGGGCTTCTGCCGCTTGCCTGCGCTGGAATCGATGTGCTCGCCATGATGAAAGGCGCCAAAGCCGCGTATGATGACATCAATTCACTTCCATATGAGCAAAACGACTGCTATAAATATGCCGTTCTCAGGAGGCTGATGGACTTAAAAGGAAAAAAGATAGAGGTATTTGCCGGATGGGAGCCAAGATTGGAATACTTCACCGACTGGCTCATCCAGCTCTTTGGTGAGAGCGAAGGGAAAGACGGCAAAGGGCTTTATCCTGCACAGGCCCTGTTTACAAGGGATTTGCATTCCTTCGGGCAGTTTCTGCAGCAGGGTACTCCGCAGACCTTTGAAACGATGTTCTCAATAGCCACTCCGACTCTGGACATATCCTATGAAGGGGATAAGAGCTACGCAGGAACCAATTCACTCATCGAGCAGGCTGTGTCCATTGCCCACTCCGAAAGCAATACGCCCGTGATGAGATTCACGTTTGACAACCCAGGCGCGGAAGCTTTCGGTTATGGAGTGTACTTTTTCATGAGAGCATGCGCGATTTCCTGTGTGCTTCTTGGCGTAAATCCATTCGATCAACCCGGTGTAGAAGCTTACAAAGCCATCGTAAAAAAGCTTTCAGAATAAGGGAAAACTGTTAGTATACTAAGTTTATTTCATTGTATTCAAGAATTATGTATTTAAAAAACGGCTTTAACAAGCCGTTTTTTTTATACGTCATAAAAATCGTTTTTTGTTAAAATTTGGAGTAAGAAAGGTTGACATCATATTTACCTTGTTATATAATATTCCGCGAACTAACTGTTCGATGCCTAACTGAATTTTAGCGGAAAGGAGGATTTGATGAAAGCACCACAAAAGAGGACTCTGGGTATTGCCGCCCGGATGCTTAACAACATCGTATCCCGATACATAGACAAGGGTACGGAAGCTATCAGGAAAGAATACAACATCACGCCGATGCATGGGTACATCATCGCTTATCTTGCCCATAACGATGATCACGATATATATCAAAAGGAGATCGAGGAGAAATTCTTTATTCGCTCCTCTACGGTCACCAGCATGATTAAACTCATGGAGAAAAACGGCTTGATCACCAGGGAATCGGTGGAACAGGATGCACGACTCAAAAAAATCGTCCTCACCGATAAAGCAAAGGACATGCAAAGCAAGATCAATAAAGCCATGTATGATACGGACAATGAGCTTACAGGTATCCTTACAAAAGAGGAACTCGATACTTTCTTTGAAGTCATTGAAAAGATCAAGAACAAGATCCAGAAAGGCAGATCCACGGACAATATTAGCGAAAACTAAAAAAGGAGGAAAAATTGAAAAAGATAAGATTAATTCTTTCACATGTGAAGCAATATACGAAGTACCTGCTCTTAACGCCCGTATTCTCGATTATTGAGAGCGCTATGGGTACAGTTACTCCTATTATCACAGCAAAACTCGTTGACGAAGGTATTCAGGGCGGAAACCTTGACGTAGTCAAAAAAATGGCACTGTTTTACGTCCTGACCACGCTGTTCAATGCAGCTATCGGCATGCTGGGCGGCATTTGCTCCGCCAGAGCGGGCGTCGGATTCTCCACGAACCTGAGGCAGGCACTTTATTATAAAGTACAGGAATTCTCCTTTGCCAACATAGATAAGTTCTCAACGGCATCTATCGTCACAAGATGCACATCTGACGTAAACAACATTCAGATGGCTCTTATGCAGGTAGTCAGAATGCTGGTAAGGGTCCCGGCATCGATTATTTTCGCGATGATCATGGCTTTCCGTACGGGAGGCAAAATGGCATTCATATTCTTACTCGTTATGCCTGTACTCGGCATCTCGCTCGGATTCATCTCTGCAAAGGTGCACCCGGTCTTCCAGGCGATGTTCAAGAAGACCGATAACCTTAACAATATCGTACGTGAAAACGTCCGTTCCATCAGAGTAGTCAAAGGCTTCATCCGTGAGGAATATGAGATCCAGAAGTTAAAGGCGGCGACTAAAGCCATTTACGATAACAACTGGGAAGCCCAAAAGATCATGTCTCTGAATATGCCGATCATGTCCCTTTGCATGAATACTTGCACACTTCTCATCTCATGGCTTGGCGCGAAAATGATTATCCAGGGCGTCGGCAACTTTACCGTAGGCAACCTGCAGATGCTCCTTTCCTACACGATGCAGATCCTTTCTTCACTGATGAGCGTCTCCATGGTATACGTCATGCTCACACAAGCTGCGGCAGCAATCAACCGTGTATACGATATACTGGTCGAGAAGAGCACCATCACCGACCCGGAGGATCCGATCTTTGAAGTCCCCGACGGATCCGTACAATTCGAGAACGTCGATTTCTCATACAGCGGAGACGAAGAAAGACTCTCTCTGAAGGATGTCTCTCTGAAGATCAACTCAGGCGAGACAATCGGCATATTGGGAGGTACTGGAAGCGGCAAGAGTTCCCTGGTATCGCTTATACCTAGACTATATGACGTCACCGAAGGAGATCTTAAAGTCGGAGGAATAGATGTCAGACAGTACGACCTGACCGCTCTAAGAGACTCCGTAGCGGTGGTGCTTCAGAACAACGTCCTCTTCTCCGGCACCATAAAGGAGAACCTCAGATGGGGCAAGGAAGATGCTACGGACGAGGAACTGGTTGAAGTCTGTAAGATGGCATGCGCCGATGAGTTTATCAGACAGTTCCCGGACGGATATGACACAGTGCTCGATCAGGGCGGAACCAACGTTTCCGGAGGACAGAAACAGAGGCTGTGCATAGCCAGAGCGCTTTTAAAGAGACCGAAGATCATAATCTTCGACGACTCTACCAGCGCAGTAGATACGAAGACGGACGCAAGGATCCGTCAGGCTCTCAAGGATTATATTCCCGAGACCACTAAGATCATTATCGCTCAGAGAGTTGCTTCTGTACACGATGCGGATAAAATCCTTATTTTGGATAACGGCGAAGTCAACGGTTTCGATACACCGGAAAATCTTTTGAAAACCAATAAGATATATCAGGAAGTATACAATTCTCAGACACAAGGAGGGCTTGAATAATGGGTAGAGGCGGAGGCCCCGGAGGAAGAGGCGGAGGAAGAAGAGATCCCAGACAGGCCATGGAGGATATGAACTATAAGTTCAATCCCCAGGTCTTTGGACGTATTTTCACCTATATGAAGGGCAAATACATCCTCATGACCCTCTTCGTATTTTTCACAATCGTAGCTAACACTTACTGCAGGCTGAGAGGAACATGGTTCACCGGCCAGCTGATCGACAATTATATAGCCAAGAAAGATTTGGCGGGACTGCCTCACGCGATGATCGAGATTGTCATCATTCATCTGGCGGAGATCCTCATCCAGCTCTCACAGCAGCTAGTAATGAACAGACTGACTCAGGGCATAACAAAAGACATCAGGGACGACCTGTTCACGAAGATGCAATCACTACCGATCAAGTATTTTGACCAGCACTCCACGGGCAATATCATGAGCCGTTTCACAAACGACGTCGACACTGTCAGCCGCGTCATACAGTCCACACTGACACAGGTGTTCTCCACATTGCTCACACTGTTCAGCGTTCTGGGCAGCATGCTCGTGATATCCATCCCGTTAACCGGAATGGTCTTCGTATTCGTCATCCTGATGGGAGTATTCTCCACCAAGATCGGCGGTAAGAGCGCCAGGTACTTCTTCGGTCGCCAGATTGCTGTCGGGAATGTCAACGGTTATATCGAGGAACACGTCACAGGCCAGAAAGTCGTCAAGGTCTTCAACTATGAAGAAAGGGCCAAGAAGGAATTTGACAAGGAGAATACCGAACTGTTCAGAGTATCCGATAAGGCAAACCTCTTCTCCAACATACTTATGCCTATCAACGGACTTCTTGGCAATATCCAGTATATTGTTCTGGCGTTGCTTGGAGCCATCATGGCGATCAAGGGCGGAAGCTTCAACTTCACCATAGCCGGTAGGCATGTACTGCAGCTTGGCGAATTGATCACCTTCTTAAGCCTTTCCAGACAGTTCACGATGCCCCTGACTCAGATATCAATGCAGGTCAATACGGTCGTACAGTCCATGGCAGGCGCTCAGAGAATATTCACGATCATGGACGAAAAGCCGGAAGAAGACGACGGAAAGATCACGCTTGTCAATGTTACCAAGGCTGAAGACGGCACATTGACCGAATGCGCTGAAAGGACAGAGCACTGGGCATGGAAGATTCCCAACGAAGACGGCACCGTCGAACTCAGGGAACTCAAGGGAGACATCAAGCTTAACAATGTCTACTTCGGATACGATCCGGAAAAGACCGTGTTGCATGATATTTCCATATATGCAAAGCCGGGCCAGAAGATAGCGCTTGTAGGAGCGACAGGTGCCGGCAAGACCACCATAACGAACCTGATCAACAGATTCTATGATATCCAGTCCGGTGAGATTCTATACGACGGAATCAACATCAAGAATATTAAGAAGAAGGACCTGAGAGGATCCATGTCCATCGTACTGCAGGATACCGACCTCTTCACAGGAACCGTTATGGAGAACATCCGCTACGGAAAACTTGACGCAACGGATGAGGAATGCATAGAGGCGGCCAAGATCGCCAATGCCCACGGTTTCATCGAAAGACTGACCGACGGCTACGATACGATGCTGGATTCCAACGGCACCAACCTGTCTCAGGGCCAGAGACAGCTGCTCACCATAGCCCGCGCGGCAGTTGCCGATCCTCCGGTAATGATCCTGGACGAAGCAACCAGTTCCATCGATACCCGTACGGAAGCTCTGGTACAGAGTGGCATGGACAGACTGATGGAAGGCAGAACGGTATTCGTTATCGCTCACAGACTCTCTACAGTCCAAAACTCTGATGCCATCATGGTCATTGACCAGGGCAAGATCATAGAGAGAGGCGACCACAACACTCTTATCGACCAGAAGGGCGTTTATTATCAGCTCTATACAGGAGCATTCGAACTGGAATAAGAACCGAAACAAAAAATCCCCCCTTATATACAGGAGGGATTTTTTTATGTTATTTTTCGAAATCCGACCCGATCTGAGGAACAGTTCAGGTCGGATTTACGTGCACCATAACGTGTTTTACCGCAGGCGCGAATTCGCTCTCGACCCTGTCGTGAACCTCCTGGGCGATATCGTGGGCAGCAGCCAGGCTCAGATCCTTGTCTACAGCGACCTCCACCTCCACGTATATCTTATTGGCGAACTGCCTTGTGTTCAGCATATCCAGTCTTTTTACGCCGTCGACGGATAGTATCGCCTCCTCCATTTCTGACTCCACCTCATCGCTGCAGGATTTATCAGTGATCTTCGCTGCGTTCTCTCTGAATATTTCTATGGCTGTACGCACGATCAGCACGCTCATGAAGGCACCTGCGATACTGTCCGCCTGAGGATATCCAAGCATGGCACCGATTATTCCAAGCGACACGCCGGAAGACGCGAATACGTCTGAAAGATGATCCTTGCTTTCCGCCTCAAGAGCAGGAGAAGAAAGCTTTTTCGCTTTTACTGAGGCTGCTTTATACATGATAAGTTTAATGGCCATTGAAACAACAGAAGCTGTCAGCGCAATAACAGCAGGTGACTGTGTTTTTTCTCTATAAAAAAGTGCCCGGACACTCTCCCAGCCTAGCGCAACACCGGTGAACCCGATGAAAAAGGAAAGCATAAGCGCCGCAACGCATTCGAACGTCTCATGCCCGTAGGGGTGATCCTTATCCGCCTCCTTTGCTCCCATCTTGATACCGACAGCGACGATTACGCCTCTCAGCACATCCCCGGCAGATTCGATACCATCAGAGGTGAGTGCGGCGCTGCGGCCTAATATCCCTGCTATGATCTTTACTGCACATAGCGCCACATTCAGCGCTATCGTCGTGAATGAAGCAAGCATTGCTTCTTTTTCAGATTTTCTTTCGTCTGACAAATCAAATCTCCTATAAAAAGAGGTACGGCTCTACACCCGTACCCCTAATAAAAAAGCCCGGGAACAAAACCGTCCCACAGACTTGAAATTCTGCTGCCGAGAATCGGCCCGGCTCCATGGCTCTCGCCATCGCCTGCTCAGTTTGTACTGTAGATTGTTGCAGTGCAAATTGCATGGTTATTGTAACATGTATTCTCGGTCCTGTCAACTGAACGTCAATCAAGAAAAGCCGTGCCAAATAGTGGTTTATGCCTGGATATTTTAAAGATATAGACCGATTGACCTGTTCTCGTTTATCTGTCCGCCTGCACTCTGCCTGCAACAAACAGGTTGCCCAGCGAAAAGAACGCGGCGATAAAGAAGACATATTGCGGGCCGAAGCCAGTCCAGACCAGTCCGCTGACCTGGGCGGCGATAATGGATACAATATGATCCAGGCTGGTGCCGGTAGAAAGTGCTCGGGTCACCTCCGATTCGTTAACAGCTATATTTCTCAGATAGAGAGAACGAACCATGCCTGTCTGCATGGAAAGGCTGTCCAGTATATAAAGCAGGTAGATCAGGAAAGCAGCAGGAGCACCGGTCAGTTTTTCTCCGTTGATCAGCGCTACAGTCAGTCCGTAGCCCAGGTAAACGAAAATATAGCTAAGGGCGTCCACGTACATCATCTTTTTGATCCCGAATCTGTCCATACATTTCCCTATAAATCGGATGAAGAATATGCCAATGAGCGATGACGTCATGGAGAGCACTGACATAACATCCGCTCCTTTTTCGAGTATATCGATGATGACCCAGGAACCGAATACGAAAGCGATCTGCTTCTGTACTCCGCGCAGGATCGTAAGAAGATAAAAGTAGATATATTCCCTTCGGAAAACGAAGCGCTGGGCTCGTGAATCCGGTACAGTGATCGTTTTGCCCTCATATCTACTCTGTCTGTAAAGTCTGATCGCAAGAACCGCAGCCGCTGCATAAAGGCAGGAAGAGATAAGAAATATGGGCTTGACCGGAGTTTTGAAAGTAAAAATCCCTGTTTTAAAACCGAGGAATACAGCGAAGGCTGCCAACATTCCGCAAAAGGTGCGGGCTGATGCGTATCGCCCCATCTGCTGCCCGACTTTATCCTTCTCAGACAGGCTCATGCCTATGGAATCTGTAAGGGGAAGATAGATATGCTGTCCCAACGAGAAAATGAAGAGGTATACCAGCATCAATGCGAAGGAAGGGGTCATAATGCCAAGGACCGTTATTCCGATCAGGGAAAGCATCTGAGCGATGAATGCAAGCTTTATATCTCCCAAAGAACCCAGAAGTGCGAAAACAAAAACGCAAAGCATCCCCGGAGTTTCGCGCGGAAATTCTATAAAAGCTCTCAGGGACGCATTGACATTGTATGCGTCTTTGAAGAAATTGGAGAGCACACTGTCGCTGAATCCTCCGGCTAAAGCCACTGCCGCGGAAAAAAACAGAAACAGCTGTGATGCAGAGATTTTTTTTGTTTTCATTTTAAGTTTCTTCCTCTTTATTGCCGCCTGCCGTTATTTCATCGATCATTTCCACCGTTACGTTTCCCATGGCGAGTTTGACCTTTCTGGATAGCTTCTTTATCTCTATCTCACGTCTCATCGCTTGAGATCTGTCCGCCAGCTCCTCAAGATAGAAGAGTGTCACAGGGCGGCGTGGAGCCGTGTACTTTGAAGCGGTGCCCTTTTGGTGAGAAGAAAAGCGCTGGGCTATATCGTTGGTCCAGCCGGTGTAAAGGGTGCCGTCAGCACATTTCAGCATATAAACGAAATTCCTGTTCTTAAGCTGCATAACATGATTATAGCATTTTACGGAGCCGTAACATTGAATACTTTCTGCAGATAAATGCTTCACATAGCTGAACCAGATCCAAAGAAGGATACAGGAAAAATACAGCTCCCAGAATAATAAAAATCCTCTTCTCATCTCTCAAATAAGAAGAGGATTGCAATTATTAGTATGTCGTATCGGATCATTTCGAGATCTGCTCATGAATTCCTGCAACATCTTTTTCTTCTGATTTTCTCACCTGCGCGGGCCGTGTCTCGATCAGTTCTTCGGCAGCAGCAGTTTTCAATGCGCTACTCTTCCCTGCCGGTTTTGTATTGATAAATTGCGGGACCGCTGTCTGCTTATCTGCAGGCTTCGGACGGGCAGGCCTGGCTGCAGTCTGTTTTGCGCTGGTCTGTTTGCCAGTGGTTCGTGCAGTGGGAGCATTTCTGGCAGCAGAAGCTTTTCTAGCAGCGGCGTGCTGCTGTGCTCTGAGAGCGGCGTTCTTCATGGCTCTCTGGTAGTTTCCGATAACTGTTGTAAGAGTGTTGACGATTATCAGAACACACAGCACCATCATCATCACTTTAGCGCCAAGATTATCAATAAAACCCATAGCAGGGTTGAAAAACACATCCAAGATAAGCAGAGTCAGCAACACAATTGCCAGTATCATGCACAGATGAGGAAGGACACGTCTTATTCTTCTCATTGTCTGCCCTCCCAGTCTGTAATATAAATGATGTCGCTGGTATTGCGTCCACCTGCGGAAGGACGATTGACCGTAACCTTGTTGAAAGTCATCTCCGAGGTTGCTCCACCGTCCAGATTATAAGCTACCTTGCAGCCAAGGCTGCACATAAGCTCTGCCAATTCATCCAGTGTCATTCCAACGGAATACCCGCTTTGTCTTCCATCCACTACGACAAATACGTAATGCCCCGGTTCGATATACCCGATTGCGGTTCTCGGATGTTCTCCTGCAAGATACCCGCTAAAGCCGCTGCCCGGTGTACCGTCGGATTTAATGAGGCTGGGTCCGAAGCTCCAGGCCTGCCAGGCGCCTTTAGCCATCTCGTCTTCAGCGTTGAATTTGGCCTGAGGCACGACAGCCATGGTCCCGTCTTTGTACATTACGCATATGTCTGCAGTTGCCTCCGCCCTGTACAATACCCCGTTCCGTATTACAGCACTCGGCTTGCCCCAGCCGTAGGTATCTCCGTTGATAGCAGCAATGGCATTATATTCGATCGAAAGTGCCAGAGTCCTCTCTCCCAATGAACGGCCATATTTGCCTCTTGCGAAAGCATTCCTCAGGCAACGATAGTCGCTTATGAGGATATCTTCGACATAATATGTATTCCTTCCGTCATTAGCCTGGGTGAGAGTGACTTTGAGGGTCTTGCTCTTGTCAGTCTGATATACCGTATATGAATCCTTCGTCACTTCCACGTTTTTTTCCTTGGAATCCACGTCAAAATGATACAGGATGCCGTCGCCTGCAGGAGAATCCTCTCCTCCTTCTCCCCCAGGTTCCACGATGGGCGGGTCAGGCTGCACAGGCGGCTCATACTGTATCGGGCGAACGTGGTGGAAGTAGGCAAAAACGACAAGCGTGAGCCCTACCAGGAGTATATCTGCGGCAAAGCTCCTCAGCATGGCTGTAAGACGGCTGTTTCTTCTTTTTCTCTTATTTTTTGTCATCGCTCTTGTCAGTTTTTGTAAATATATAGTTTTTCTGCACTGAATAGCTGAGTATGAAGAGAACGGTCTCCACTATGAGCTTGGCAACTGCCAGATTTATGCCGAGTTTAATATTAAGCAGCCACAATAAGCAGTAGTTGAGTCCCATATTGACTAGAACCAGCAGATAATACTTTATGAAGGAGCCCTTGTTTGCAGAAGCAAAGACCACTTTCTTATTCATCGTGTAATTAAACAGACTGCTCACTATCCTGGCTCCGATAACGCTTGCCAGCAAAGATATATCCTCGCTGAACATAGCTGCAGTGATCTTCTTCAAGAGCAGCAGCAGGATGAAATCTATCGCTGCACTGGCGAGTGAGGAACCTCCGAACTTCAGTATGCGTGAGTATATGCGTATGGAATCCTTCACAATATCGAAATGGGAAGCGCTGTTGTCGTCAATATAGACTGTCTGGATAGGGACCTCCAGTATCCTTATGCCGCTGCGCGCCGCATACATGAGCACATTCATCTCATATTCGTACCGATCGCCTTCCTGTCCGAGCATGAATTCGAAGAGCTTTCTTGAGAAACCTCTGAGACCAGTCTGTGTGTCGTAGACTTTGGAACCTGAGACCAGACGGAATACGAAACGTGTTATGGTATTTCCCAATATGGATTTAAACGGGGCACCGTTATCGAATTTTCGGCTGCCCAATACGAGGCACTCTTCGTTTTCTTCGAGTGCTAAAGCTACTTTTTCGATATCTTCGGGTTTATGCTGGCCATCGGCGTCTGCGGTGACTATACCGAAAACATCCGGCATGTTTTCCATAATATAGATGATACCTGTTTTAAGGGCGCTCCCTTTCCCGCGATTCGGTTTGTACCTTATCTGCCTGACCTCATCAGGAAGAGAAGTAAAGATCCCGTCATAAGAATCTTCGCTGCCGTCATCAACTACCACAACTGGGTAACCGTTAGCGATGAGTTTCTCGGAGTATTCGATGAGTTCCTTCGTAGGATCGTAGGCAGGTATAAGAACGACTGTTTTTTTCTCCATATCAGGTGATCCTTGGTATATTTCGTGCCAGTATCTGCGTACCTTTACTGTATTCTGTATTCTAACACATATGGAGTTACAAGGCGATGAAAAGATGATTAATTTAGGCAAAACAGGGATTGGACCGCGTATGGGAGAGACATGCGGGTTTGCCAGCAGTCATGACCGGATCATACTACAAAAAATCAGGCAGCCCTGAGGGCTGCCCGGGAAAAATGCATAATGAATTAAGGAGGAACTTCAATTACTCTTCCATCTGATAGAACTCTTCCGTCTCATCGATGTCATTGACAGGTTTCGTTAACCCTTCAATGGTTATATCATGCCTCTCGGCATAGTCCCAAAGAGCGGCGTGGATCGCCTGCTCCGCAAGAAGAGAGCAGTGGAGCTTGATCTTAGGCAGACCGTCAAGGGCTTCAGCCACAGCCTTATTCGTGATCTCCAGCGCCTCTTTGATCGTCTTTCCCTTTATGAGTTCAGTTGCCATGCTGCTGGTGGCTACAGCCGCGCCGCAGCCGAACGTCTTGAATTTAGCTTCCCTGATCACCTCGTCGTCATCAATATCGAGGTACATCCTCATTATATCTCCGCACTTGGCATTGCCTACGGTGCCCACACCGGACGGATCTTCAATCTCCCCCACATTGCGCGGATTCATGAAATGGTCCAGTACTTTCTTTGAATACTCTGTTGTCTGGCTCATACTCCAGCCTCCTTTTTCCTGATAAAGTCTTCATAAAGCGGAGACATGCTTCTGAGCCGCTCTATTATATGCTTTAATGTATCTACCGTAAAATCTATTTCCTCTTTTCTCGTTTCCTCGGACAGCGTCAGTCTCAGAGAGCCGTGTGCGATTTCATGAGGACGTCCTATAGCCAGAAGAACATGTGACGGATCCAGCGAACCTGATGTGCATGCGCTTCCTGAGGAAGCGCAGATGCCATACTGATCCAATAACAGAAGCATCGATTCGCCTTCGATGAAGCGGAAACAGAAGTTTACGTTGTTGGGCAGTCTTTTTGATCTGTCGCCGTTCAGCAGGGCATATGGTATCTCATTTTCTATACGGCCGATCAGATAATCCCTGAGTTCTCTCTCGTATTTTGCCCTTTTTTCCAGGCTTTCCGCCGCCAGTTCGGTAGCCTTGGCGAGGCCGACGATACCGGCCACATTGGTCGTACCGCCTCTCTTTCCCCTTTCCTGAGAGCCACCATGGATCAAGGGTTCGATTTTTATTCCGTTTCTGATATATAGGAATCCTATTCCTTTTGGAGCGTTGATCTTATGACCGCTGACGCTCAGCATATCGATCCCAAGCTCTTTTACGTCTATCGGAATATGTCCGTAGGCCTGAACTGCGTCCGTATGGAACAATATCCCGTGCTCATGGGCGATGCGTCCGATTTCTGCGATCGGTTCGATGGTGCCGATCTCATTGTTGGCGAACATAACTGAGATCAGTATCGTGTCCGGACGGATAACCGCCTTAAGTTCTTCGAGACTGATCAGACCGTTTTCATCTACACTCAGATATGTGATGTCAAAACCGCTTCTTTCCAGGTAATTGCATGCATTGAGGATCGCATGATGCTCGATCACAGTCGTTATGATATGTTTCCCCTTGCTCTTAAGGGCAAATGCCGTCCCTTTCAGTGCCCAGTTGTCGGATTCACTGCCTCCCGACGTGAAGTATATCTCGTCCGCAGAGGCATTAATAAAGCCTGCGATCTCCTCCCTGGCCTTGCCTACATCCGAATTGATATTTCCTGCAAAAGTATATGCACTTGCGGGATTGCCGAATAATTCACCGAAATAGGGACGCATTGCCTCTATAACTTCAGGAGAAGTCTTCGTTGTCGCAGCGTTGTCCAAATAAATAAGCCTGTCCATTCTGTCCTCTTTCTTATATCCTACTTATTAAGTAGGATATAAGCTGATTATAAGTATATATTCCTATTGTGTCAATAGGATATAGTTGATTTTCTCAGATATAAGTTTATAATGGATTTATCATATCTGCGGGAGGCAAAGTATGATCGTTTCAACTAAAGGACGCTATGCGATGCGCGTAATGATAGATTTGGCACAGCATAACAGCGATGGTTCCATTCCTTTAAAACAGATCGCCGACAGGCAGGGCATTTCCGAAAAATACCTGGAAGCCATACTGAGAGCGCTGGTCGAAAACAACATTGTATCCGGTGTTCGAGGCAGGGACGGAGGCTACAGTCTCTCACGCGATCCCAGCGAACTTACGGCATGGGAAGTGATATTTGCAGTAGAAAAGGATTTCTATGCAGTCACCTGTCTTAGTCCGGGAGCCGAAACGTGCAAGAGAGAAAAAGAATGCGCCATCCTGCCAATGTGGAAGGAGTTTTATGAAGTAGTAAAGGACTTTTTCGGGAAATATACGATACAGGATCTTGCAGAAGGGATAGCTACCAGCCCTGTAATCATATAAAGTAATAGTGACAGCCTTGGTACTCCTCAAGCAGCCGTTTATTGATCTCATATAATTGGATATTGTTTACAAATGGACAGGTCTCACGACCTGTCCATTTTTCAATATCCTATATAATGTCCCGGCTTTGCCTGTTCTTTTTCAGAGACTTGAAGCATGTGTTCCTCATCGGGCACTCCATGCACGCTGAGGAGCAAACACCGTTTTTCTTCATATATCTGAAAGCGTATATGAACCAGAGCAGAAGAGCTGCAACAATGATAATCTCCAGCATGATATCCTCCTAAAAGAGTCTGGCCGCATAATAGACGATCCCGGCGCAGACGTAGGCTATTGCGCACTGCCCGGCGACTACGGCTATGGTCTTTGCAGTGCTGCCGAGTTCCCTTTTAATCGCCGCCACAGCCGCCACACACGGAGTGTAAAGCAGTGTAAAGGCAAGCATCGAACAGGCAGCTTCGTTTGTGAACAGCGACGAGAGTTCCTGCCCGTTCATCAGTACCTGCAGTGTGGATACGACAGCTTCCTTGGCCGCGAAACCAGCAGTAAGAGAAGCGCAGATACGCCAGTCTCCCAGCCCTATCGGAGCAAAAAAAGGTGCCAGCAGGCTTCCCAAAATCCCAAGAAGGCTCGATGCGCTGTCCTCTGTAACGTTGAGGCGGCTGTCAAAGGTATTCAGGAACCAGATCACGATGCTGGCCATAAAGATGATCGTGAATGCCTTACGTATGAAATCCATCGCTTTCTGCTTCATGAGCATGTAGGTCGTCTTAGCGGAAGGCATACGGTAATTGGGCATCTCCATCACGAACGGTGAGGCGTTTTTTTCGCCTGAAAGCCTTTTGGCCAGTATAGCGTATATGATACCTACGAAGATACCTCCGAAATACAGGCACGCCATCACTAAAAACCGTCTTTTCGTGAAAAAAGCAGCGGTAAACAGTGTATAGATAGGTATCTTAGCGGAACAGCTCATGAAGGGGGTCAAAAACACAGCCATGTGCCTGTCTCTTTCCGAACCGAGGGTTCGGGATGCCATGGCAGCAGGGACCGTGCATCCGAAGCCAATAAGAAGCGGCACGATGCTCTGCCCGGACAATCCGATAGTACGAAGCGGGCGATCCATAACAAAAGCGATACGGGTCATGTAGCCGGTGTCTTCCAGCATTGACAGGAAAAAGAAGAGAGTCACGATAATCGGTATGAAGGAAAGGACGCTACCCACTCCGCTGAATACTCCATCGATGACCATGCTCTTTACCACCGGATTCAATCCGTATGAAGTGAGCGCCCTGTCCACCAACATGGTGAGCCAGTCGATCCCCAGTGCCATAAGATCGGAAAGATAAGCTCCGATCACATTGAAGGTCAGGTAGAAGATAGCGATCATAATAAGCGCGAAGACAGGAAGCGCGCAATATTTATTCAGAAGGACTGAGTCTATTTTCTCGCTTCTTTTTCTATCGGGGCTTTCTGCCGGTTTTTTCACGCACCTTGAGCAAAGCTCCTCGATGAAGCTATAGCGCATATCGGCGATGGCTGCGTTGCGATCAAGGCCAGATTCGTCCTCCATCTCCTTAACGCTGTGCTCGATGAGCTCTTTCTCGTTATCATCCACTGAAAGCTTGTCGATAATGTCAGAGTTGCCCTCTATGAAATTCATCGCGGCAAACCGCGGAGACATTCCGGCATTCTGTGCGTGATCCTCGACAACATGGGTCACAGCGTGTATACAACGGTGCACCGGGCCAGGCCTGCAGAAATCATATATCTTAGGTTTTTCCCTGTTTTTTGCTGTTTTTACAAGAATGCGCCTGAGTTCGCTGACGCCTTCCCCCTTCGATGCCACTATCGGCACCACAGGTATGCCCAGTCCTTCACTTAAGGTTTTTATATCTATATAGCCACCGCCTGCACGTACTTCATCCATCATGTTCAGTGCCAGTACAACAGGTCTGCCCATTTCTACAAGCTGCAAGGTCAGGTACAGGTTGCGCTCAATATTCGTAGCGTCCACGATGTCAATAATCGCGTCAGGGTCGTTATTGAGGATGTAATCCCTCGTAATAATCTCTTCCGAGGAGTATGGGCGAAGGGAATAAATACCGGGAAGATCTGCGATAGTAAGATCCTTATCTCCGGAGATCAGCCCTTCCTTCATATCCACGGTCAGCCCCGGAAAGTTCCCTGTGTGCTGATTGGATCCTGTGAGTTGATTGAATAGAGTAGTCTTGCCGCTGTTCTGATTTCCCGCCAAAGCAAATATCATTCGATCGCCTCCACTTCGATTCTTTTCGCTTCACTTATGAGCAGCGAAAGCAGATAGCCTCTGATCTTTATCTGGATAGGATCTCCCAGCGGAGCCTCCTTTACCACTGTGACCGATGCCCGCGGCGTGAGTCCCATATCCAGAAGTCTCAGGCGCAGTGCACCTTCACCGCCAACAGAAGTGATTACTCCGGAGTTTCCGACTCCCAGCTTATCTAATGTCATACGTCCCTCCTTTATAACGAGCATACACCGAAAGCAGGCAGCATTCGGTTTGCTGTTGCTAACTCGATTGAATCATATTTCTTCCCGGTGCTGTTGTCAAGCCTGTCAGCTTCAAAACAGGATTTTCCTCTTATACTAATCGATCACATCAGGAACAGGTTCACATGCTTTTCATTTTTTCCTCCGATACACAAGGAAGAAGATTCCATGCGCAATTGCAATAAAAAACGATACAATATATTGACTTTAATGATTTAGTGCGGTATAGTAGTAAAGTAATTTATCAAAGGGGAGATTATTATGAAGAGATTATTGGTTATCCTGCTATGCGCGTTCCTTGTTCTATCCCTCGTATCATGCAGAGAGAAAGAACAGGATAACGTCACCTTTACCGTAGGATTCGATGCTGAGTTCCCACCCTACGGTTTCCAGAACGATCAGGGAGAGTATGACGGCTTCGACCTCGACCTCGCCAAGGAAGTCTGTTCAAGACGCGGATGGGAGTTCGTCGCCCAGCCAATCGACTGGAATGCCAAGGACATGGAACTGGAAAGCGGAACTATCGACTGTATCTGGAACGGCTTTACGATGAGCGATGACAGGCTCGATAAATACACCTGGTCCAAGCCTTATATGGACAACTCTCAGGTCTTTGTCGTATCCGCTGATTCCGGGATAAAGACACAGGCCGATCTGGCCGGGAAAGTCGTAGTAACTCAGGAAGCCTCCTCTGCTCTGGAAGCGCTCGAAGGGGAAGACTGTGCAGAGCTTACAGCATCCTTTAAAGAATTGCTGGAAGTTCCGGATTACAATACTGCTTTCCTTGATCTGGAAGCAGGCGGTGCAGATGCTGTAGCCATGGATATCGGTGTAGCAAAGTTCCAGGTCGAAAGCAGAGGCGGTAAGTTTATCATTCTGGATGAGCCTATAACAGAAGAAAAATACGCCATAGGGTTCAAGCTTGGCAATACCGATCTGAAGGATAAAGTCGAAGAGACCTTAACAGAAATGTATAAAGACGGCACATTCACCAAGATCTCGGACAAATGGGGGCTCACTGATTCCGTCATTTTCGGCGATTAGTATTATTCCGGTCGGTTCAGAGAGAAAAGCGTCATGTCTTTATCTGCAATGCTGGAGCTGCTTATCAGGGGATTCAGGATATCCGTCAGCATATTCTGCCTCACTCTCATATTCTCATTGCCTCTCGGGCTTCTGGTCTCTTTCGGAGCTTCAAGTTCCTCAGCCCTAATAAGACTGCCTATAAAAGCGTATATATCGGTTATGCGCGGAACACCTCTGATGCTCCAATTAATGGTAGTGTATTTCGGGCCTTATTACCTGTTCGGACTGACGCTCTTTTCTTCATATCGTTTCACTGCAGCGATCATCGGCTTTGTGGTGAATTACGCAGCCTATTTCGCCGAAATATACCGCGGTGGGATGCAGGCGATTCCCATAGGACAGTATGAAGCGGCTCAAGCACTCGGCTATACCAGAAGCCAGACCTATGTCAGGATAGTGCTGCCTCAGATGATAAAAACCGTATTGCCATCTCTCACGAACGAAGTGATCACCTTGGTAAAGGACACTTCGCTGGCTTCCGTCCTGGCTGTCAGTGAGATGTTTTCCTCAGCCAGGAAGATCGCCTCCGCCCAAACCACGATGCTGCCCTTCGCTTTTGCAGGCCTACTTTATTATATCTTCAGCTTCATTTCGGAGAAGATCATGAAGTATTTCGAAAAAAGCCTGAACTACTATAATTAGGTGCGGCATATGAACGTTCTTGAAATCGCAAACTTAACGAAAAGCTACAAGGGGAAGAAGGTCATCCGCGGGATCTCTCTTTCTGTCGGTAAAGGGAAAATCCTTGCGATCATCGGCCCGTCAGGTGCCGGCAAGACTACTCTACTTAGATGCGCCTCCCTGCTGGAGGAGGCGGAAGACGGTGAAATAACCCTCCAAGGCGAAACCATAGCCTCCTCCATCGAGGGGAAAGCCGCATACTTGCCGGATAAGGAACTCAACAAAGCCCGTCGTGCCATAGGCATCGTTTTTCAGAGCTATAACCTTTTTCCCCATTTTTCAGTATTAAAGAACGTCATCGATGCTCCGCTGACGGTACTGAAGGAAGATAAACGGGAAGCGCGGGAAAAAGCGGAAAAACTCTTAATTATGATGGGTCTTGAGGATAAAATGAATGCGTACCCTTTTGAACTGTCAGGCGGACAGAAGCAGCGGGTTGCGATAGCAAGAGCTTTGGCCATGGGTCCAAGGGTCATATTTTTCGATGAGCCGACCGGGGCGCTGGACCCGCAGCTTACCACACAAATGAGCGGATTGATGCGTTCTCT
Organism: Eubacteriales bacterium; assembly: GCA_024685545.1. Lineage (GTDB taxonomy): Bacteria > Bacillota > Clostridia > Eubacteriales > Anaerofustaceae > JAAYHF01. The sequence continues at coordinate 41,429 of JAIKVR010000072.1, forward strand.
GGCGGATGACGGCATATCCGTGGTGATTGTTACTCACGAAATGTCCTTTGCCAGAGATACCGCAGACGAAATAATCTTCATGGAAAACGGGTGCATCATCGAACAGGGCGAGGCCAGAAAAGTGATAGATGCGCCTGAAAAGGAAAGAACGCGAGAATTTATCTGGGGATCGGGGAGATAGATATGCAGGAGCACGATAAGACCAAACACCTCAAAGAAAATCTGTTTAAAGCGGTTCTTCAGCTGAGAACTGAAGAAGAAGCGGCAAAATTCTTCGATGACATATGCACTATCGGGGAGATAGATTCACTTTCCCAGAGGCTTGAAGTAGCCCGGCTTTTAAAAGAAGGAAAGACCTACATTGAGATAGTTGATCTAGTGGGAGCTTCATCAACGACGATATCCCGCGTCAACCGATGCCTTAACTTTGGTCCCGGCGGATACACGATCGTACTTGATAGAATGGAAGAAAAGGACAACAGCTGACTGCTTAGAGACGATCGATCTTCTAACAACAGGGATTGTGTCTGCAAACGCTCGCGGGACGGATGAGCATACTGTCCGACAGCATATACTCATTCCGCGCTTCAGCAGGTACATGGAGCTCCTCAAACAGGTACCGAGTCCGATTGACTGATGAAGAAAAATGCCATGTGAAAAACGATTTTTGCATAACTCGTTTACACATGGCATTTATCATTGATATCTTACTTCCTTCAGGTACAATCCCTGGGGAGGTGCCGTAGGAGCCCCTATGGAGCGGTCACAGGATTCCACGATCTGCCTTACCTGTTCCGTAGAGAGCTTGCCCATACCCGCATACATCAGTGTACCGGCGATGATACGTACCATATTGTACAGGAAGCCGTCGGCTGTGACCGTTATTGCGATAACATCGCCCATTCTGACTACGGTAAGCTCTGTTATATTCCGCACAGTTCCCTTAACGTAGCTGCCCGCAGACATAAAAGCCGCGAAATCTCTTTTACCTTCTATTTCCTTTGCCGCTGTTTTCATGGCAGTAATATCCAAAGGATATTTCACGTGCCAGGCACGGTTAATATAAAAAGGAGGCAGCACAGTGGCGTTGTATATAAGATACACGTATGTCTTTTCTTTTGCTCCGAAACGGGAATTGAAACTGAGATCCGCTTCCCTTGCGGAGGTGACACGGATATCCTTCGGCAGGTAAAAGTTCAGGCCAGCCACGATCTTTTCGCAGGAGGCAGTGAATTCTGTCTTGAAGTTTGCAGTCTGAGCTATGGCATGAACTCCGCTGTCAGTACGTCCGCTGCCGTACAGGATGCTTTTTTTACCTGTAAGTGATAGTATCGCTTTGTTGATTTCTCCCGCTACGGTATTCCCATTAAGCTGTACCTGCCATCCCGCATAAGCGGTCCCGTCATATGCGACGGTTATCACGATATTCCTCATATAAGTCTATAGGTGATAAACCTGGTGGCAAATATCCCTGCCATTGCGAATATTACTACTGCGTATGCAATACGGTCCCGTTTCTCGTATTTCAATATCTTCAGTCTCGTCCTTCCCTCTCCTCCATGATAGCATCTGGCTTCCATTGCCATAGCCAGATCATTTGCTCTCTGGAAAGCGGATACGAAGAGCGGCACCAAAAGAGGAACATACCCTTTTACTCTTTTGACGATATTCTTGCTCTCAAAATCGGCTCCGCGGGACTTCTGTGCCTTCATGATCCTGTCAAGTTCCTCTGTGAGCGTGGGTATGAAGCGCAGCGCTATACTCATCATCATGGAGATCTCGTGGGATACCCTGCCGAGGAAAGGTACTTTCTTGATCAGTGCTTCCATTCCGTCCGTCAGTTGTATGGTCGGCGTTGTGAGTGTCATCATGGAGGTGCCGGATATCAGGAGCATCAGCCTTAATGCCATGTTGATAGAAGCCGATACGCCTTCACGTGTGATCGTTACAGGTCCTAAAGTATAAAGCGCCTCACCTGGCGTCCAGAGCAGATTGAAGATCAGAGTCATCAATATGATGAATACGACGCCCTTTATGCCTTTCAGCACATAACCCACCGGGATCTTTGAGATTATGACGATCACGATCAGGAAAAACATAGCCGCAAAATAGCCCCAGATGTTATTTGCCATAAACAGGAATACTATATACAGAAGCGAGGCCATTATCTTCGTGCGCGGATCAAGCTTGTGGATAACTGAATCTGTCGGATAATACTGTCCGATAACTACGTCCTTTATCATTTCCCGAACACCCTCAAAATTTCCTTTGCAGCTTCTTTCGTCGTATACGCAGAGGTATCGATGTCAAATCCTTTTTCCTTGAGACGCTCCAGAACGCTCTTGCTCTGGGGAACATCCAGTCTGATGTTTGCCAGAAACTGGGAATCGGCGAATACTTCAGACGGAGGTCCGTATTTTACGAGCTTTCCTTCGGAAAAGACCATTATCTTATCCGCGTACTGAGCCACATCGTCCATAGAGTGGGTAACAAGCAGGATGCATATACCGAGCTCCTGATTCATGTCGCGGATCATATTCAACATTTCCTCACGTCCGACCGGATCCAGACCGCTCGTCGGCTCATCCAGGATCATGATCGGAGGCTTCATCGCAATGACTCCAGCTATCGCGACCCTTCTCTTTTGCCCTCCCGAAAGCTCAAACGGGCTTTTGTCCTTTATCTCTTCAAAGCCGAGACCCATGATCTCCAGGCTCTGACGCACGAGGAAATCGGTCTTCTCATCGTCATACCCGAGGTTTTTCGGTCCGAAGGAAACATCCTTGTATACGGTCTCTTCGAAAAGCTGCGATTCCGGATATTGGAAAACGATACCTACTCTTCTTACTATATCCTTCATCGGAACTTTTTTATCGTTTATATCGATGTGGTTGACGATAACTGTGCCGGATGTCGGGACCAGCAGCCTGTTTATATGCTGAACGAGAGTTGATTTCCCGCTTCCGGTATGCCCGATGATACCTATAAAATCTCTGGGACCTACGTCAAAGCTGACGTTGTCCAGTGCGATCCTTTCAAATACGGTACCTTGGGAGTATATGTGGGTCAGATTCCTTACTTCAATCGACATAAAGCCTCCACAAGCTCATCCTCAGAGAGCGTGCCCTCCGGGATATCAAGCCCGCCTTCACGCAGCAGATCTGCAAGTGCAACTACCTCGGGCACTCCGAGCCTGAGTTCTTTCAGACCTTCGGAATCTGCGAAGATTTCCTTCGGGGTGCCTTCTTTAACGACCTTGCCGTCGCCCATGACGATTATCCTGTCAGCGTTGGTGATTTCCTCCATGTAATGAGTAATGAAGATCACCGTTACTCCCTCGTCGTTAAGCTTATGCATTATCTTAAGGGTATCCGTTCGCCCAGCAGGGTCCAGCATCGCGGTGGATTCATCAAAAACGATGCACTTCGGGTGCATTGCTATGACGCCTGCTATGGTTATCCTCTGCTTCTGACCACCGGACAGCTGATGCGGCTTCTGATCCTTGAATTCATACATCATGACGGCTTTGAGGCTCTCGTCCACACGGGTCCTGATCTTGTGCGGGGCCAGTCCGAGGTTTTCGGGACCGAAAGCCACATCCTCCTCCACTATGGTTGCCACCATCTGGTTATCCGGATTCTGAAAGACCATTGCGCATGCTTTTCTTATGGCTATCGTATTCTCCGGGTCGGAGGTGTCCATACCGTCCACAAGGACTTTCCCTTCGCTGGGAAGCAGCAGTGCGTTGAGAAGTTTTGCGAGCGTGGATTTGCCCGAGCCGTTTTTCCCGACGATGGCGACGAATTCCCCTTCCTTTATACTGATGCTTACGTCGTCCAGCGCTTTTACGGGATCATCTCCGCTTTCATAGCTGAAGGATACGTTTTCTAGCTTAATGATCGTATTATCCATATTAAATAAAGAAAACCATTTACAGGAAAACAATCCGGTTCAGTTCCCGGATGAGCGCTCTCCCGTAAATGGTTTAATTCTTAAGAGAATTATATCTCTTCTTCTCCACCTTCAACAAGCTCAAGGATGGCCGTGGGAGCGTTATCGCCCGCCCTGTTGCCCACTTTTATGACGCGAGTATAGCCGCCGTTGCGCTCGGCATATTTAGGCGCGATTTCGCTGAAAAGCTTGGCAACGACATCTTTATCATAGATGTAGCTTAAGGCTCTTCTTCTGGATGCCAGATCGCCCTTTTTGCCCAGGGTTATCATCCTGTCGACCTGTCTCTTGGCTTCTTTGGCACGGGTCAGCGTCGTATTGATCCTGCCGTATTTGATGGTATCGGTCACCAGTCCGCGAAGCATCGCTAGACGCTGATCGGTAGGCCTGCCAATTTTACTGTAACCGGACATTGTTATCCTCCTTACTCTTCGCCCTGTTTAAGCGAAAGGCCGATCTCAGCCAGACGCTTCTTTATCTCGTTCAGGGACTTCTTTCCGAGGTTTCTGACCTTGGATATCTCATCCTCGGTTTTTTCGATAAGCTGCTCGACCGTGTGTATGTCGGCTCTTCTCAGGCAGTTGTAGCTTCTTACGGAAAGCTCCAGCTCCTCGATGGACATTTCGAGCACCTTCTCCTTGACGTTCTCCTCCCTCTCCACCATCATCGTCACGTTCTTCAGGTTATCGTTCAGTTCGATAAAGAGCGCGAAGTGGTCATTGAGAATCTTGGAAGCCAGAGAAATGGCTTCTTCGGGGCTTATCGTACCGTTGGTCCATATCTCAATGGTGAGACTGTCAAAGTCAGTCATATTGCCGACCCTGGTGTTCTCGACCTTGAAATTGACCTTGCGCACCGGGGTGAATATGGAATCTATCGGTATCGTGCCGATAGGCATATCTTCTTTTTTGTTCTTTTCCGTGGAATTGTAGCCGCTTCCGGCTTCTACGGTCATCGTCATATAGAGTTTGCCGTCGTCCATAAGCGAGGCGATGTGAGCGTCGGGAGTGAGCACTTCAACGTCAGAATCGCAGATGATATCCGCAGCCGTCACTTCTCCCGGACCTTCCTTCTCTATGCGCACGGTAGCCGCTTCTCCGGTATGGATGCGGAATACTACCTTCTTGAGGTTCAGGATGATCTCGACAACATCTTCGGTGACTCCCGGGATGGTGGAAAACTCATGCAGTACTCCGTCGATCTTTACGCTGGTGACAGCGTAGCCGGGAAGTGACGAGAGCATTACTCTCCTGAGGGAGTTGCCGATAGTAGTAGCGTATCCCCTGTCCAGGGGTTCCACAACAAACTTGCCGTATGTCTTGTCAGGCGCAACCTCGGCGATCTCTATATTGGGTTTTTTAAATTCTAACATTTAATCCTCCATTCGATTTCCGAATCTAATAAGGTGTGCAGAAAGCTGGATAGATTACTTAGAATAGAGCTCGACGATAAGACGCTCGTCAATGGGCAGATCGATATCTGCTCTCGAAGGCAGATTGACGACCTTTCCGGTCATTTTTTCTACGTCGAGGCTTAAATAGCTGGGGATAGTTTTGCCCGCAGCCGTCTCCGCGAGGGTGACGAATTTGGGTGATTTCCTGGATTTGCTCTTTACAGCGATCTCGTCGCCGGCTTTTGTCAGGTAAGACGGGATGTTGACCTTCTTGCCGTTGACGGTAAAGTGGCTGTGTGTGACGAGCTGGCGTGCTTCCTTCCTGCTGGAAGCAAATCCCAGACGGTAAACGACGTTGTCGAGCCTTCTCTCCAGATACTGGAGCAGTGTCTCGCCGGTGACGCCGCGCTTAACCATGGCCATCTCATAGTAATGATGGAACTGTTTTTCCATTATTCCGTAGGCCTGCTTGACCTTCTGCTTTTCCCTGAGCTGAGTCCCGTAATCGGACATCTTGGCGCCCGCCGGTTTGCCGTGCTGGCCGGGGGTGATATTCTTCTTATGGTTTGGGGAAAGCGGGCACTTCGCCGAATAGCACCTGTCGCCTTTCAGGAAAAGCTTTTCCTGAGCTCTGCGGCACTGCTTGCAAACAGATTCAGTATATCTTGCCATATTGTATTCTCCTTATCCCGCTTTATACCCTTCTTCTCTTCGGGGGCCTGCATCCGTTGTGGGGAATGGGGGTGACGTCCTTGATAGAAGTGATCGTGAGCCCTGCTGTCTGCAAAGCGCGGATAGCGGATTCTCTGCCGCTGCCCGGTCCCTTGACCATAACGTCCACGAACTGCAGTCCGTGCTCCATTGCCTTCTTTGCAGCTTCAGTTGCTGCTGTCTGCGCCGCGTAAGGCGTGGACTTTCTGGATCCTTTGAAGCCAAGTTCTCCAGCGGAAGACCAGCTGAGCACATTTCCCTCAGTGTCGGAAATGGTTACGATAGTATTATTGAAGGAGGAAGCGATATGCGCCTGGCCCCTCTCAACGTTTTTCTTGACTTTTTTCTTCTTTGCTCTTGCCGCAGCTGCTGCGGAAGCCGATTTCTGTCTTGCCATCTAGTTATCCCTTCTTGCTCTTTCTTCCGACCGTCTTTTTCGGTCCCTTGCGGGTCCTCGCGTTGGTCTTCGTATTCTGTCCTCTGACAGGAAGATTCCTTCTGTGCCTTAATCCGCGATAGCAGCCTATCTCAGTGAGGCGCTTGATGTCCATGGCAACGTCCCTCTTGAGGTCGCCTTCCACGGAATATTCGTTGTCTATGATGGTACGCAGTTTATTTACTTCGTCCTCGGTGAGATCCTTGACTCTCGTGTTTGGATCGATCCCGGTGTCGGCAAGTATCTTATTGGATGTGGTTCTTCCGATGCCGAAAATATATGTGAGCCCGATTTCGACACGTTTACTGTTCGGCAAATCAACGCCGGATATTCTCGCCATTTAGCTTTTTTGTTCCTCCATGTTTTTTATATATGATAAGCAAAGGGATCTCTAAGTCAACAACTGTCGACTTCAGCCGCGAAATCCCCATGGTAGCATTCAGCCCTGTCTCTGCTTATGCTTGGGATTGGAGCAGATCACCATGACATTGCCGTGTCTTTTGATGATCTTGCATTTTTCACACATTTTCTTAACGCTGGGTCTTACTTTCATTATTTTCCTCCTTAACCGGCCGCGGGCCGTTTTCTGATAATGATTTTACTTTCCTTTTTCGCGCCAGATTATTCTGCCTTTGCCCGGATCATATGCCGATATCTCCATCGTCACCTTGTCCCCGGGCAGTATTTTGATGTAATGCATCCGCAGTTTTCCCGAAATATGTGCCAGTACTTCATGACCGTTATCGAGAACGACCTTGAATGTGGTGTTCGGAAGAGCTTCCCTGACGATGCCCGTTACCTCAAAATAATTACTTTTCGCCACTTAATTCCCCCTTTTTTCTTAAAGAATCATACAGCGCGATCTCTTCAGCCAAAAGAGAATCGGCTGGCAGCATCCCGCGTGCGAGCACCTCGGCGACTTTCGGCGCCTTGGCGCTTGTCACTGTCAGATGTATAAGCTTTTTTTTCTTTGGCTTTGCTGCCTTTCTGAGCTTTCCGTCTGCCAGATACGCGCAGGTATCATCAAATCTCAGCACGATGAACGCCTTATTCCTGTCACGGCCTGCCCTGGAGATAGCTATGCTTCCCGGAGCAAGCCTTTCGTCTAAAACGCTCATATAGTCGTAAGTATTCTCGGGTCGCCGTCGGTTACCGCTATGGTGTTCTCATAGTGCGCTGAGATCTTCCCGTCAGCGGTACGGACCGTCCAACCGTCGTCATCATCTGTGGTCACTTCCCAAGTGCCCAGATTTACCATCGGCTCCACGGCTATGACCAGACCCTTTTCGAATCTGAGCCCGTGACCCGGTGTACCGTAATTCGGCACCGCCGGATCCTCGTGCATCTCTTCCCCAATACCGTGGCCAACATAATCCCGAACGACTCCGAAGCCTGCAGCCTCCGCATGCTCCTGTATGGCATTGGACAGGTCTCCCAGCCTGAATCCGACTCTCGCGAATTCGATGCCTTTCCAGAAAGCTTCCTCAGTGACGCGGATCAGCCGCTTTGCCTCCTCGGATACCTCTCCCACAGGGAAAGTCCTTGCCATATCACCTACGTAGCCTCCGTAAACGGCACCAATATCTATCGATATGATATCACCTTCCCTGAGGATATTCCTGCGGGAAGGGATACCGTGCACCACGACGCTGTTCTTGGAGGCACAGATGCTGCCCGGGAATCCTCCGTAATTCAGGAATGCGGGACGTGCTTTGAGTTTGTTCAAGGTACGTCTGGCGATCCTGTCCAGTTCCCAGGTGGAGACCCCGGGGCGTATCGCTTCCGCGACCGCCTGCATTCCTAAAGCAGTGATACGGCCTGCTTCGGCCATTTTTTCAACTTCTTCGTCGGACTTGATTTGGATCATAGTTTATTTGAAGCTGTCGAGAGCTTTGTATACGTTAGCCGTAGTTTCCTCGATAGTGCCGTTTCCGTCCACCTTCAGCAGAAGATTTTTCTTCTGATAGAACTCGATGAGCGGGAGCGTCTTCTCGTCGTATTCCTTGAGACGGCTCTTGACAGTCTCCTCATTGTCATCATCTCTCTGATAGAGCTTGGCTCCGCATTTGTCGCAGATGCCTTCCTTTTTCGGAGGTGAATTCTTGATGTGATAGCTCGCTCCGCAGTCGGGGCACATCCTTCTTCCGGAGATGCGGTCGATGAGCATTGAGTAATCGACCTCGAGATCGAGAGCGCAGTCTATCTTCTGGCCCATCTCCTCCAGGCTCTCTGCCTGAGGTATCGTTCTCGGGAATCCGTCCAGCATATAGCCTGCACTGCAGTCCGGCTGTGCGAGTCTGTCCTTCACCATATTGACGGTGATCTCATCGGGAACGAGGAGTCCTTTTTCGATGTATTCCTTGGCTTTCTTCCCGAGGGGCGTATCTTCAGCCATGTTCTTGCGGAAAATGTCGCCCGTGGAAATATGCACGACGCCGTATTTCTCAACGATCTTTGCAGCCTGAGTGCCTTTTCCGGCTCCCGGAGGACCGAGTAAAATGATGTTCATTGTTCTTCTCCTTATTTAAGGAATCCCTTGTAGTTTCTGATTATGAGCATCTGCTCGAGAGTCTTTACAGTCTCCAGAGCTACACCTACGACGATCAGCAGGCTGGTGCCTCCGAACTGCAGGTTCAGCTTGAGCACATTGCCAGCGATGATCGGGATTATCGCGATGATGATAAGGAATAACGCTCCGAAAAGCGTCAGCCTTGAAGATATCTTCGAAATATACATTGCCGTAGGTCTTCCTGTCCTGATACCAGGTATTGCTCCTCCGTAATCCTGGATATTCTTTGCGATATCGACCGGATTGAAGGTGATCGCAGTATAGAAATACGAGAAGGCGATGATCAGCAGCACATATACGATAGTCGTGAACCAGGTTCCCCATGCCATGAAACTCGCCACCTTGGTGAGGAATTTCGAATTGGGGAAGAAGGAAGCCAACGTATTCGGGAACATCGTAATGACTGAGGCGAAGATGACGGGGATGACCCCGCTCTGATTCACCTTCATCGTGATGTAGGAATTCTGTCCCCCCATCATGTTGCGGCCCCTGACTCTCTTGGAGTATTGTACGGGGATCCTTCTCTGTCCTTCCTCGACTTCAATAACGCCCATGATGGTGACCAGCATGAATACGGCGATAACAGGAAGCATCCAGATCGGGAATGTCCTGGCTGCTATTCCGTCGATGATCGTCTGGATAGCGCCCGGAAGTGAACTCACGATACCGATGAAGATAAGCAGGCTGGTTCCGTTGCCGATCCCTTTTTCCGTCATAGCCTCGCTCATCCAGATGATGAAAGCCGTCCCTGCGGTGATGACCGCAGTGACAAGAGCTACGATGTACCAGGATTTATCCGTAAGCAATCCCGATATGGTCAGTGTAGTTCCCAAGGACTGCATTATAGCCAGACCTATCGCCGTATAGCGAGTGTAGCGGGATATCTTGCGCTTGCCCTCTTCTCCGCCTTCCTTCGCCAGATTCTCGAGACCGGGAATGGCGATGGTCAGCAGGTTCATGATGATCGAAGCGTTGATGTAGGGCGTGATGCCCATAGCGAATATCGAGAAGTTCTTCAGGTTGTCTCCGGAGATGATATTGAACAAGCCCATCATGCTGTTCGAGCTGATGTAGTTAGCGAGCATCGATCTGTCGATGAACGGAACCATGATATGGCTACCCAGCCTGAATATACCCAACATCATCAGCGTATAGAGGATCTTCTTGCGAATATCCGGTGTTTTCCATGCGCTTTTGAGTGTCTCTATCATTACTCTTCCTCTACTTTTCCACCGGCAGCGACGATCTTCTCAGCCGCAGCCTTGGATACGGATACTCCTTTTAATGTAACGGCTTTGGATATCTCGCCGTTGCAGAGCACCTTGACTATGTCGAAATTATTCTTGACTATTCCCTTGTCTCTTAAAACGTCCACGGTGATGACCGTACCGTTATCAAACACGTTCAGTTTTTCGAGGTCCACTCTGGCGACCAGCTTCTTGAAGCGGTAATTGGAGAATCCTCTCATCGGAACGCGCCTGGTCAGAGGCATCTGGCCGCCTTCAAATCCCATGCGGACTCCGCCGCCTGAACGCGAATTCTGGCCTTTCTGTCCTCTGCCTGCTGTTTTGCCCTGTCCGGTCGCAGTACCGCGGCCTTTGCGGACGGGTTTTCTGGTGCTTCCCTCAGGAGCATGCAGATTATGCAGTTTCATTCTCTATCCTCCTTATAACTCTTCCACCTTCATCAAAAAGCCGACCTTGTTGAGGATACCCCTTGTGGCGGGAGTGTCGGGCATGATGACGAATTCGCCGATCTTCTTGATGCCGAGTGCATGTACGATCTTGCGATGGGCCGGGATCCTGGTGATCAGGCTCTTGACCAGTGTGATCTTAAGTTTCTTTTCTTCCATGTTAGTCCTCCCCTTAGCCTAGGATCTCCTCCACGGTCTTGCCGCGTTTCTTGGCTACCATCTCGGGGCTGCAAAGACTCTTAAGTCCTTCCAGCGTCGCTTTAACGACGTTCACTGCCCTGTCGGAGCCCAAGGACTTGCAGCGGATATCCTGGATACCTGCCGCTTCGAGCACGGCTCTGGCGCTGGCGCCGGCAATGACTCCGGTCCCTTTCGGGGCGGGCATAATCTTTACCTTTCCTGCTCCGAAAACACCGATGACCTCATGAGGGATGGTAGTACCGGAAATGGCTACCTTTACCAGATTCTTATGAGCATCCGCAACGCCCTTTCTGATGGCTTCGGGGATCTCGATGGCTTTTCCCATCCCGACGCCTACTCTGCCCTTGCCGTCTCCGACGACGCACAGGCAGGAGAAGCGCATATTGCGGCCGCCCTTAACAGTCTTGGCGACACGGTTTATCTGAATGACCTTTTCCGTGAATTCTTTTTCTTCAACAGCGGGTTGTGTTCTCTGATTTTTATTATCCATTCTTTTAACGCGCCCTCCTTAAAACTCCAGCCCGGCTTCGCGGGCGGCTTCGGCCAATTCCTTGACTCTGCCGTGATAAATGTAACCGCTCCTGTCAAAGACCACGGTCTTGATCCCGGCTTCCTGAGCCTTGGCTGCGATATCCTTGCCGACGGCCTTGCTTGCTTCGATCGAAGAGGTGCTCTTGAGCTCTCCAGCGAGCACTTTGGAGCTGGATGAAACCAGAGTCTTTCCGACGGTATCGTCGATGATCTGGGCGTAAATGTACCTGTTGGAACGGAACACGCTCAGACGAGGAATATCCGGAGTGCCGTTGATGGTATTTCTGATCCTCTGGTGTCTTTTCTGTCTGTTTTTGTTCTTCAAAGGCTTACTAACCATTTATCCTACACTCCTCTCTACTTTCCTGTCTTGCCTTCCTTGATACGCACGTACTCGCCGGCGTAACGGATGCCTTTGCCCTTGTATGGCTCAGGCGGCCTGAGGCGCTTGATATTGGCTGCGTGCTGTCCTACTGCTTCCCTGTCTATGCCGGAGACCTTGATCTTGGTCTGTCCTTCGACGGTGGTGGTGACGCCTTCGGGATCGGGCATTGTTACCTGATGGGAAAATCCGAGGCTGAGCACAAGGTTGTCTCCCTGTTTGTCGGCCCTGTAGCCGACTCCGACTATCTCCAGATCTTTGGTGAATCCGTTGCTTACGCCTTCTACCATGTTATATATGAGTTTTCTGGTGAGGCCGTGCATGGCGCTGTCCTTGCGAGTCTCCTCTTTGATCGGGGAAACGGTGAGGACACCGTCTTTTTCTTCCAATTTCATGTTGTCGCTGATCTTTCTTTTAAGTTCGCCCTTGGGGCCCTTGACGGTGACGACTCCGTCAGAGACCTTTACTTCAACTCCCTGAGGGACATTGATCGGCGCTTTACCTATTCTTGACATTTCGCCTCCTATATCTGCTACCAGACGTAGCAGATCACCTCCCCGCCGATATGATTCTTGCGGGCGTTTCTGTCCGTCATAATGCCCTTGCTCGTGGACATGATCACGACTCCGAGTCCGTTCATAACCTTGGGCACATCGTCCTTGCCTGCGTAAACGCGCAGTCCAGGCTTGCTTACTCTCTTGAGACCGGAGATAACACGGTTGTTATCTTCGTCGTATTTCATTGTGACCTCGATCATTCCCTGCTTATTGTCTTCGGTGACCTTGTAATCACTGATATATCCTTCTTCCAGAAGGATCTGAGCGATCGATTTCTTCATGGTGGAAGCGGGGATCATGACGGTAGGATGCTTTGCCTTATTTGCATTCCTTATTCTGGTCAGCATATCCGCAATGGGATCTGTCATTGACATAGCTCTTTATCTCCTTCTTCCTTATTACCAGCTGGCTTTCTTGACTCCGGGTATCTCGCCCTTGTAAGCAAGCTCCCTGAAGCAAATTCTGCAGAGTCCGAATTTCCTGAGATAGGCATGGGGGCGTCCGCATATACGGCAGCGGGTGTAAGCTCTCGTGGAGAACTTGGGCTCGCGCTCCTGCTTGGATATCATTGATTTCTTTGCCATAATGTCCTCCTTTATGCCCTCTCGAACGGCATTCCGAGTTGGCTTAAAAGCTCGTATGCTTCCTCGTCGGTCTTCGCCGTGGTGACGAAGATAATGTCCAGTCCGCGTATCTTCTCGATCTTGTCATATTCGATCTCGGGGAACACCAGCTGCTCCTTGAGGCCGAGCGCATAGTTTCCGCGCCCGTCAAAGGAAGAGGAGGGAACTCCGCGGAAGTCTCTGATACGGGGGATGGCGATATTGATGAGCCTGTCGGCGAAATCATACATTCTGTCATGCCTTAAGGTCACCTTTGCCGCGATGTCCATGCCTTTTCTGAGTTTGAAGTTGGATACCGACTTCCTTGCCTTTATAACGAGAGGCTTCTGCCCTGCGATGGTGGTAAGCTCCGAGACTGCGCTTTCCATGGCTTTGGTGTTGTCTTTGACGTCACCGAAACGCATATTGAGCACGATCTTGTCGAGCTTCGGGATCTGCATCACGTTCTTGTAGCCGAACTTCTCTTTGAGAGCCGGCACTGCTTTTTCATCGTATAATTCTTTGAGTTTCGCTGTCATGCCTTAGCTCCTATTCATCAAAAGTCTCGCCGCATTTCTTGCAGTATCTGACTTTCTTTCCGTTTTTAAGGACTTTATGGCCGGTCCTCACGCCTTTCTGACATTTCTCGCAGTAGAGCATCACATTAGAAGCATCGATGGTGCCTTCCTGTTCGATGATACCGCTCTGCGTGTTGCCCCCCTGCGCCCTGAGGGCTTTCTTTATCATGTTCACGCCTTCAACAATTACTCTGTTTTTCTTCGGAAGCACCTTGATGACTTTACCCTTGGCGCCCTTGTCTTTATCTGCTGCCCCCGAAATCACTACTACTGTATCTCCTGTTTTTATACGCATTTCGATACCTCCTATAAGACTTCCGGCGCCAGCGAGACGATCTTCATGTATTGTTTGTCTCTGAGCTCCCTGGCGACAGGCCCGAAGATACGGGTGCCTCTTGGCTGCCCGGACCCGTCGATAATGACAGCCGCGTTCTGGTCGAACCTTATATAGCTGCCGTCGGGTCTCTTCAGACGGTTGACCGTTCTGACGATAACGGCCCTTACAACGTCGCCGGCCTTGACGGTCCCGTTCGGGGAAGCACTTTTCACAGAGCAGATGATTACATCACCTACGCTGGCGTATCTGCGCTTTGTTCCTCCCAGCACCTTGATGCAGAGAAGCTCTTTAGCGCCTGTGTTGTCTGCAACTCTCAGACGAGATTCAGCTTGTATCATTTTCTTTCGCCTCCCTGCTTACTTAGCTTTCTCTACGATCTCGACCAGTCTCCATCTCTTTGTCTTGGACAAAGGCCTGGTTTCCATGATCCTTACAGTATCGCCCACTTCGCAGACGTTCTCTTCATCATGAGCGAAATATTTCTTCGTCGACTTACGGCGTTTTCCGTAAAGGGGATCCTTCGTGAAGGTTTCGGTGGCGACGACTATCGTTTTATTGCATTTCGCGGAGACGACTTTCCCCTGTCTTACTTTTCTCTCTCCTCTTTCCATCATGCATCCTTCCTTTCGCGAAGTATCGTCTTGACCCTGGCATAATCACGCTTGACCTGCTTCAGATGCATCGGGTTATCCAGCTGCCCCGTGGCGTGCTGGAAACGAAGGTTGAACAATTCTTCCTTTAGATCAGCGAGCTGCTTGTTCAGCTCGTCATCGGTCTTGTTTCTTAATTCGCTGGCCTTCATTACGCTTCACCGCCTGTATTCTCTTTTTCGACAAACTTGACCGCTATGGGCAGCTTGTTTGCAGCGAGCCTCAGGGCTTCCTTAGCCACTGCCCTGTCCACGCCTGCTATTTCGAAGAGGACTTTGCCCGGTTTGACGACTGCCACCCAGTATTCGGGTGAGCCCTTTCCGGATCCCATTCGGGTCTCGGCAGGCTTCTTCGTGATGGGCTTATCCGGGAATATCTTGATCCAGACTTCTCCGCCTCTTCTTATATATCTGTTGATAGCGACACGGGCCGCCTCTATCTGATTGGACTTGATCCAACCGGGTTCGAGGGCCATAAGCCCGAAATCACCGTAAGTTACCGTATTGCCTCTCAGGGCTTTGCCCTTCATGCGTCCCCGGTGAACTCTCCTGTATTTAACTCTTTTAGGCATCAACATATCGAATTCCTCCTAAAGCACTACTTTGCCTGTCCTGCGGCCTGGGGCTGCGCTTTCTTTGACGGCAGCACCTCGCCGTTGTTGATCCAGACCTTGATGCCGATCTTGCCGTAGGTGGTGTCGGCTTCCGCGAATCCGTACTGGATGTCCGCTCTCAAGGTCTGCAGGGGAACGCTGCCCTCGGCATACGCTTCGGATCTGGCGATCTCGGCGCCATTAAGACGTCCGCTGCACCTGACCTTGATGCCGTCGACTCCGCTTCTTCTGGCCCTGTTTATAGCCTGCTTCATGGCTCTCCTGTAGGCGCTTCTCTTTTCGAGCTGGCCGGCGATGTTCTCGGCGACGAGCTGTGCGTCAGTGTCCACATTCTTGACTTCCATGATGTTGATGGCTATCTGCTTGCCGGTCATCTTCTGGATCTCTTTGCGCATCGCCTCGACTCCGGCGCCGCTTCTTCCGATTATACGTCCGGGCTTGCCGGAGTAGATGAACAGAACGACCTTATTGCCGCTACGTTCGATATCGATGCGGGAGATCCCGGTGGAATACTGGGTTTTCTTGATATACTTGCGGATCTTCTGATCTTCTACCAGATAATCGGAGAAGCCTTTATCCTTGGAATACCATCTGGACGACCAGTCCCTGATGACTCCGACTCTCAGTCCGTTGGGATTAACTTTATGACCCATTCTCTTACTCCCCCCTATGCTCTTTCCTTGAGCGTTACGCTCAAATGGCTGCTTCTCTTGAGGATGATGGTGCCCTGCCCGTGAGAACGGGCCTTCATGCGCTTGAGCGTCGGTCCCTGATTCGCGAAGGCTTCGCTGACATAAAGCTTGCTTTCGTTCATCGAATGGTTGTTGGTGGCGTTTGCCGCCGCGCTCTTCACGACCTTCTCAAATTCCTTCGCCGCTTTGTTTCCGGTGAACTTCAGGATAGCCAGAGCCACGTCCAGGTTCTTGCCGCGGATGAGATCGGCTACTCTTGCTGCTTTGAGTGCAGGCACACGTATGTATTTTGCAGTTGCTTTTGCTACAGTTTCCATATCTCCTCCTAAGACACCCTGGTTTTCTTATCGCCGGCATGGCCTCTGAAGGTCCTGGTCGGGGCGAATTCTCCGAGCCTGTGACCGACCATATCTTCGGTTACGTATACGGGGACATGCTTTCTTCCGTCGTGGACAGCTATCGTGTGTCCGACGAACTGCGGGAAGATGGTGCAGTCACGGGACCAGGTCTTGATGATGCTCTTTGTATTTGTATTGTTCATCTCCTCGATGCGTTTGAGGAGCCTTTCATCTACATAAGGGCCTTTTTTGGTTGATCTGCTCATTCTTACTTACCCCTTCTCCTGACAATATATTTATCTGAAGGCTTGTTCTTCTTCCTGGTCTTATATCCAAGAGTCGGCTTGCCCCAAGGGGTCATCGGTCCCGGATGTCCTACAGGTGCCTTACCCTCACCACCTCCGTGTGGGTGATCTATGGGGTTCATCGCGCTTCCTCTTACATGCGGACGGATGCCGAGATGGCGGATCTTTCCAGCCTTGCCTCTGTTGTAGTTCGCATGATCCAGGTTTCCTACCTGACCGATAGTGGCGCGGCATTCCTTGCGCACCATCCTCATTTCGCCGGAAGGAAGTCTCAGTGTCACGTAGTTGCCTTCCTTTGCCATCAGCTGCACGTAGGTTCCCGCGCTGCGGGCCATCTGCGCACCCTTGCCGGCTTTCATCTCAATAGCGTGGAGCACTGTGCCCATCGGGATGTTTTCCATGGGAAGAGCATTGCCCAGCCTGATGTCGGCGTCAGGGCCGCTCATGACCTTATCGCCCACCTTGAGCCCGAGAGGGGCCAGGATGTAGCGCTTCTCGCCGTCGGCGTAGAAGAGAAGTGCGATGAAGGCGTTCCTGTTGGGATCGTATTCGATCGCTTTGACGGTGGCGGGGATACCATCCTTATTGCGCTTGAAGTCTATGACTCTGTACTTGCGTTTTTCTCCGCCGCCTCTGTGGCGCACCGTGATGCGGCCGTTATTGTTGCGCCCGCCTTTTTTGCTTTTTTTGGAGAGCAGGGACTTTTCAGGAGTGCCCTTGGTGATCTCTTCGAAGGTGGGGCCTGTCATTCCTCTCATACCGGGAGAGGTCGGTTTATAAACTTTAATACCCATTGCTGCGCTCCTTATCCTTACATACCCTCAAAATACTGGATCTCTTTGCTGTCGGGAGTCAGAGTGACGATGGCTTTCTTCCAGGAAGAGGTCTTGCCGACGAACCTGCCCTGTCTTCTGACCTTTCCCTGAACGTGCATCGTCGATACTCCTGCGACCTTCACGTTGAAGATCTTTTCGACCGCGTCCTTGATCTGGTACTTATTTGCTGTCTTTGCCACCTGGAAGGTGTATTTCTTCATGGCTGCCGCGTTCATCGAACGCTCGGTTACCACGGGCTTTATGATTACTGCGTAGGGATCCATTAAGCGAATACCTCCTCGATCTTATCGACTGAATCCTTGGTGACGAGCAGATTGTCGTATTTCAGCATGTCGTATACGTTGAGCTCGCCTACCGTGGTGCATTTCGCCGTTGCGATATTGTTCACGGACTTGAACACGTTCCTGTCGGAATCGGCTGTCACTACGAGGGTCTTGGCAAGCTTCAGATTATCCAGCACCTTGACCATCTCTTTCGTCTTAGGTTCATCGAATGTGAGCGCGTCTATAACGAACAGTTCCTTATCCTGGACCTTGGCGGAAAGAACGCTCTTCATTGCCAGTCTTTTCATCTTCTTGTTCATGCTCTGGGAATAATCCCTGGGCTTGGGAGCGAAGATGACGCCGCCGTGGTACCAAAGCGGGGAACGGGACGTTCCCGCTCTCGCGCGGCCTGTGCCCTTCTGTCTCCAGGGCTTCTTGCCGCCGCCGGAAACTTCGGAGCGGGTCTTGGCGCTCTGGGTGCCCTGGCGCTGGTTGGCGAGATACGCCACAACGCTCTGGTGCACTACCGCTTCATTCGGAGTAATGCCGAATATCTCGTCACTGAGGTCGACAGAACCTACTATCTGACCGTCTTTGTTATACATATCAGCTTTCATGTCGTTTCCTCCTACTTGGTCGCTTTGACCACTTTCTTGGCTTCGGTAAGGGTTATGAAGGAACCGTTCGATCCGGGCACGCATCCCTTTACGAGGATCATGTCGTTTTCAGCGTCGACCCTGACGACTTTCAGGTTGGAAACGGTCACATTCTCGCTGCCCATATGTCCGGGAAGCTTCTTTCCCTTGAATACCCTCGAGGGATCCGAGCTTCCGCCGTGGGAACCGGGGCCTCTGTGGTATTTTGAACCGTGGGCCATAGGTCCGGTATGCTGATTGTGGCGCTTGATAGAGCCTGCATATCCTTTACCTTTGCTCACTCCGTGGGCGTCCACTCTGTCGCCCTCGGCAAACACGTCGGCCTTGATCTCGTCGCCCATTGCGAAGGTGCCTTCGAGTTTGAACTCCTTGAGCATCTTCATGGGGGCGACCCCGGCCTTGTTGAAATGCCCCTGAAGGGGCTTGGTCGCAAGCGCTTCCCTCTCGGGGTAGAACGCCAGCTGCACTGCGTCATAGCCGTCGGTGTCAGCCTGCTTTACCTGCGTTACCTTGCAGGGGCCGGCCTGAAGCACCGTCACCGGTACTATTTCGCCTTCGGAATCGAAAACCTGAGTCATTCCGATTTTCTTAGCTATAATAGCTTTCTTCATCCTTTTTCCTCCATCAGCGGACCGTGGGTGAAACGGTCATAATTTTATTTGATCTCGATGTCCACGCCTGCGGGCAAATCGAGGTGCATGAGTGCATTGATAGTCTCGGGAGTCGGATCCGCGATCTCGATCAGACGCTTGTGAGTATGCATCTGGAACTGCTCTCTGCTGTCCTTGTACTTGTGGACCGCGCGAAGGATTGTCACCACTTCCTTTTCGGTGGGAAGGGGGATGGGACCGCTCACTTCGGCTCCCGTTCTCTTCGCTGTCTCGACGATCTTGGAAGCGCTCTGGTCCATGACCTCGTGATCGAACGCCTTCAATCTGATCCTCATTTTTGTTGCTGCCATATTTCCTCCTATTTCTGCGGCGGGCGTCGTACACTGCCATTGGTGTACAGCTACCTTTTATTCACCGGGGTGCATCGGTCCCGACTCGCCGCGCCGTTCTCAGACGGCATTTATCGCGGGAATTCCCAACTCTCAGGAAGAAGAGTTGCAACCTCACCGCGGTATGACTGAAGCAGAAATGGGCATAATAATCCCTTTAACTGCACAGCCTATAGATAATACACTATAATTCCGCGCTTGTAAAGCGGATTTTTTCGATTTTTTGCTTTTTTTCTCCCGTACCGGAACGCGTTTGTTCGGCAGAGTGAAGCGGATTATCCGCGGATTTTTTTAAATGCTTTGTGACCGTTCAAAAGCTTTTCCTTGAATAAACCAGCACCATCGGTTATAATAGCGCTGTAAAAAACTCTACATAAATTCTATACACACAGCGGTGCAACATGAAAAAGAAATTCTTTTCCTTAATAATCCTTACTGCCGCGATCCTTATCGCGACATGCGCCTTACCGGAAGAGGCCTTTGCCGAGGGTGGCCCGGCGGTACCGGACAGCCTGACATGTACAGTGGGAGGAGTCACGACCAGCACGGCTTTCAGCAACAGCATCGAACTGGATCCGGAGACGCCTCTCAGTGGATCGGGAACGGTGACTTTCTCTTCTTCCAAGCCCGGGTTTAACGCAGATCCAGCATCAGCAGCACTTACCCTTTCAGGGGGAAGAGGTTCCATATCTTCCGTTACATTCACAGCCACCGGCTACGAAAGCAACACTCCTACGATCAACTTTCACGTCGGACAGGGAAATATGAGCGCTTCCGTCGCAGACGTCAGCGTACCTTACGACGGAAAGTCTCACAAGATCGACGTCAAAGTCACCGGCACCAGCAACTACACAGTTTACTATTCACCCGATACCGCGCTTAATTCGGAGAACTACTCCACCGCAGGTGCCCAAACCGCCCCGACTTACACCGCGGCTGGCACCAATACGACAGTTTATTATTATGTGCATTATACCGGCAGCGGCAATTTCGGAGATAAATCCGGCAGCGCCAAAGTCACGATTACCAACCCGGTACTCATCATAACGGCAAATGATGTCATCGCTGTATATGACGGCAAGGTCCACGGAGGGATGGGCTATAAATACTCCGGACTCGCTGAGGGCGACAAGATAGTTGAAACCTCAGTGACCATTGACGGCAGTGCGACCAACGCCGGCAAATACACCCTTGTACCGTCGAAAGCCAAGGTAGTCGATTCCCAGGGTCATGAAGTCTCCTATTACACGATACAGTATAAGAAAGGGACACTTGAGATAAAGCCTCTGCCCGTGGAGATCAAATGGTATATAGATTCTACCTTCGGGGAGGAGTACAAGTCATCCTCGTTCGTATACAACGGCATGGAGCATACGGTCTACGCAAAGGTGGAGAACGCCGTTACGAAAGAAGGTACGAATACGCAGGATGTCGTTACCGTCTCTAAATATGATAAGACCAAGACCTACATCCAGCTCAACGCAGGAAAGTATACCACGGTGATCACCGAGCTCTCCAACTCAAACTACACGCTCAAGGACGGCAAAAACACCACGCTGTCCTGGACGATCGCCAAGGCGCCTCTTACCATTTCCGTTGCCCAGGGAAGTCAGACAGACAAGTTCTATGACGGCACGACTGCCGTTACCAGCGAAGCGGCGGTCCTCGAGATAGGCGGCTTGGCGACTGGCGAGACAGCAGTGGCCCACGGCGAATGGTCCTACAGCGATCCTGCTGTCGGTGACAACAAGACTATTACGATAAGCAACATCGTCATCGACTACACATCTGCGGTCTCCACCAACTACACCTGCTCGACCACAGACCTGACCGCCACAGGGAGCATCAAAAAAGCACTGCTCATCATAAAGGCAGACGATATATCAGTGCCTTACAAACAGCCGGTCCCGACATTTACTGTGACCATAACCGGCTTTGCGGAGGGTGAGGATGAGTCGGTCCTTGCAGGGGAGCTGACCCTGACGAGCGATTACACCTCGGGAAGCCGTCCCGGATACTACAAGATCACTCCTTCCGGATACACGGCCGACAACTATGAGATACAGTATCAGGAAGGTGAGCTTATCATCCTTACGGAGAGCGGTGAACTGCCGAAGAAATGGATGTCCTTCTCCTCCGTGTGGGTCCCCTTCGCCATCGTCGGCGTGGTGATCGCAGCCGGCATCATCATGAATGCCGTCATAGCCGGCCGCAAGCGCGGAAATAAGAGCGGCAAGTCCGGAAAAGGAACCGACGCCAAAACGAGGCGTCTGGATACTGCAGGAGCAGCCGCTGCCGAAGAAACAGGCAGAAAGAGGCGCAGGCCCTCAGATAAGACCGGAGAAGACGCATCGGACGAGACCATGGATCTCGGAAGCGCTAACGAAGATTTAGACGACAGCGAGTCCGATGATGCGTTCTACGATGATGAGGATCTGGACGACACGGATTACGAAGACGAAGACTTCGATGAAGACTTCGATGAAGACTTCGACGACTATGATGACTATGATGATTTCGACGACTTCGACGATGAAGATTTCGACGATTTGCCGGATGAGGAATAAGAGTTTCTGATTTAAGATCATATCCCCCGCAGATGCGGGGGATCTTTTTTATTTCCATGATTCGAATGCGCAGGAAGACCTTATGCTGTGATGATAATGAACTCCGGGAAGTTTATGCTATAATAATGATATATTTCAAGGCTGTCACTGTCTCAAGAGCCCGGGTTATGCAGAGGCTGCATGGATATAGTCTCCTATTTTTCTTCACTGGCTAAAAATAACGGTGATGCCCTCCTGGGGGTCAAAGCCGCCTTGCTCAAGTTCTTCTGGGATAAAGGCTTTTATTTTGATGTAAAAAAGCACCTTGAGGCGATATTCGACGAATTCACTTTAAACAACATGATCTCCATATGGGCGGGCAGGGATGTCAGCATCCTCTCCGAGGAACCGCTGTTCCTGGATGACGATGCGAGAGAACTCTTTGGCAGCATACTGTCCAGCCGCGCACTGAACATGTCCGCGGAAAAGGGCTCAGTCATCGGAAGGATCTACGGGGAATCCATCCCCTCCTCCGAAAAGAAGGAAAAGGGAGTGGTCTATACTCCCGAGGATATCTGTGAATATATGACCCAGATCATAGCCGAAGGCGTGAAAGATACGGACCGCCTGTTCGATCCGGCCTGCGGCTGCGGCATTTTCCTGGAGGCTTTCTATGACTGCCTTATGGCAAGGGCGTGCGTGATGGAGAGCGGGGAATACGTGGCGGCGGTACACAGGCGCATCATCGAAGAGAATATCTTTGGGGCTGACACCTCCCCACAGGCAACGGCGATCTCAAAGATAATACTCGCACTCCGATACCACGAGTGTGTGATATCGGACAATATCGTATGCAGAGACAGCCTGCTTTCCCTCGGGGAGGAACTGAACGGCACCTTCGATTTCGTGGTGACCAACCCTCCCTACGTTGGCCATAAGCAGATCAAGTCAGCCTACCGAAGGAAGATCGCAGAGAGATACCCTTCGGTATACAAAGACAAAGCCGATCTGTCCTACTGCTTCTTCGCACTGGCCGAAAGGCTCCTCAAGGACGGCGGCAGGCTCGTATTCGTTACGGGTCGCTATTTCGCGCAGAGCCGCTTCGCGGAAGGTCTCAGGAAGTTCATCATCGATAACTTCACCGTAGATGAAGCGGTGGATTTCTACGGTCTCAGGCCCTTTAAGACAGCGGGCGTGGATCCCATGATCATCTCGATGACAAAGGGCGGAAGCAAAGGCACCTTCAACGCCGTCAAATATGACAGGGAGATGCCATTTGATCTGAGGACGATGCGCAGCTCAGCCTTCGGAATAACGATGAATAATTCCGACCTTTCGGCCGACGGCTTCAACTTCCTTTCGGATACGGAAAGGCTCGCCACTGAAAGGATAGTCAAAAAGTCTCCCCTCAGCCTTGCAGACACCGTGGAGTTTTTCCAGGGGGTAATAACCGGCTGTGATAAGGCTTTTGTGGCGGATTCCACATCCATGCTCTATTTCGGATGCATCGACGAGTGCGGCAGAAAATGGATAAAGAGCCGCGATGTTCAGCCTGACGGGATCGAATTCAGAGGTCAGTACGTGCTCTATACCAACGGAGTAGACGATATCGAATCCCTGCCCCAGACTCTCTCAAAGATATCCGTTTATAAGGAAACGCTGCTCAAGCGCAGAGAGTGCATTGAGGGGACACGGAAGTGGTATGAGCTTCAGTGGCCCCGGCGGCGCGAACTTTTCGATGAAGCCAAGCTGGTCTTTCCTTATAAAAATGACAGGAGCCTCTTCGTTTACGACGAAGCCGGTTTCTACTTTTCGGCAGACGTCTACGGCATGAGGGCAAACGAGCAGTTCAGAGGACTGCTGGACCTCAGGAAGCTCGCTCTGCTGCTAAATTCCCCGGTCTATGACGCATATTTCAAGACCTTCGCCAAAAAGCTGGGCGGGGCACTTTACGAATATTACCCGAATACGGTCAAAAAAATGATGATCCCTCCTGTGGAGGTGATAAACAGTTTTGATTCCGTTGAGGACGTGGAGGCTTATTTCAGGGAATAGCATGAAAAAACACTCTTTGATGACAAGAGTCTCGGAGGCAGCCGGATGAAAACAGGTATCTTCACTTGGTTCGGCTATATGCTGCCGTTTGATGAAAAGCTCCGTTTGATAAAGGAAGCCGGTTTCGACGCCGTATGTCTCTGGTGGGGCAATGAATTTGCGGAATCAGACGGCAGCAGGACCTGGCAGATGGAGGAGGCGCTTAAGGCAGGTCTCGACGTGGAAAACGGCCACCTTCCCTATTACGGCTGCGATAAGCTGTATTATTCGAGTCTGGACGGTGAGGAACGCCTCAGTTTCTATATGGAAAGTGTCGCGGAAGCGGGAAGAGCGGGACTGGACAGGCTCGTCATGCATCCTTTTGAGCTCAGCATGCCTGCCGACGGGGACATGGATCTCTTCGTATCCCGTCTGGATATGCTTATCGAGAAGGGAAGCAGATCAGATGTGACCATCTGTCTGGAAAACCTGCCTGACATGAATTCCTTCCACAGTATTATGGAAAAAGCCGACAAGCGTCTTATGATATGCTACGACAGCGGGCATAACCACAAGGACTGCGGGGACGACCTTTCTTTCCTGGACAGATACTCTTCAAAAATAGCTGCGGTGCATCTCCACGATAATGACGGCAGCGCAGACAGTCACCTGATCCCCGGTGAAGGCACGATACGCTGGGATGAGGTGAAGGATGCGCTGGAGCGCACCGCTTATGACCGGTCCATGATGCTGGAAAGCGCGCTCCCCTATGATCAGGAAAATGACAGGCCGGCAAAGGATATGAAGCCGGAAGAGTATCTCAGTGAAGCGATTACTTCGCTCCGTGAATACTTTGGGAGGGAATAAAGTGAGATACATCGCAGGCATCGACATCGGAGGGACTACGATAAAACTAGGGCTTTTCACCCTTTACGGAATGCTTATCGGTATGGATTCCGTTCCTACCGATATCTCGGATAAAGGTTCCCGGATAATCCGCGATGCTGCGGACGGACTGAAAAAGCTCGCTGATGCCAGCTCCGTTGACCTGGATGATATCGAAGGAGTGGGCATAGGCGTACCGGGGCCGGTACGGACGGACGGACTCGTAAACGGATGCGTGAACCTGGGCTGGGGACTGACTGACGCGGCAGGAGAGTTCTCCCTTCTGTCAGGCCGTCCGGCAAAGGCCATAAACGACGCAAACGCCGCAGCACTGGGCGAGACATGGCGCGGCAGCGCTGCCGGGGCGGCGAGCGCATTTTTCGTGACTCTTGGCACGGGAGTAGGCGGAGCCTTCGTTTCAGGGGGAAAGGTCATTACAGGCACGAACGGAGCCGGCGGCGAGATCGGCCATATAACTGTAAACAGAACTGAAACAGCATACTGCAGCTGCGGAAGGCGGGGATGCCTGGAGCAGTACGTTTCGGCCACAGGGATACTCAGGGCGGTCAGAGCAGCTTTGGATGCGGGTGAGCCGTCGAATCTTTCCGGACTGCAGAAGATCACCGGCAAAGATGTATTCGACGCAGCGAAGAATGGAGATGCGCTCTGTCTGAAAGCGGTCGACAACGTATGTGGGATACTTGGTGAGGCACTGGCAATGACTGCCTGCATCGTTGATCCGGATATCTTCATAATCGGCGGAGGCCTGAGCGGAGCAGGAGATTTCCTTATAGAAAAGGTGACGGAGAGTTATAAAGAAGCAGTCATGTATCCCTGCAGAGACACCCCGATAGTCGCGGCCTCCCTCGG
This sequence comes from Eubacteriales bacterium, assembly GCA_024685545.1. Lineage (GTDB taxonomy): Bacteria > Bacillota > Clostridia > Eubacteriales > Anaerofustaceae > JAAYHF01. Next base: position 67,058 of record JAIKVR010000072.1, read on the forward strand.
CAATGAGGCCGGGATGTACGGCGCAGCGGCGCAATGGCTCAAGTTCGATTAGTTCTATTATTTCTGGAAATAACGTGATCGATTTAAGCATTTGAACCATTTCTTTGACGGTATTGCATTTTGTTCATTTGTTTTTTACAAACGCAAAAGGGCAGGTGAATAAGTACATACTTACTCGCCTGCCTGGCTACGAAATGTCAACAGTATTTTAGTGTCTTAAGTGTGAAATATTGTTCTCGCAAAATCATTTAGTTCTCTTAAAAACACTCGGCTCGGAAACATCAACCTTGACATCTGCATTCATAGCGACAATGCAGCCCACTTTGAGTTTCGATAAATCAAAAACATCTCGCCCCATAGCAACCGGCACAAGACCAAGCGCAGTATCAACTTTTGCCAATACAAATGATAAACGATACTCTCCAAATTGAATTGCAACATCGTTGAACGACTTTACCATCCCAACAACGAAAGAGTAGCTTTCGTCCTCTTTCTTGTTCGGATTCGTGATTCCACCCGGCATACAAAAGCGCTCTGACAAACCATGAACCTTAATCCCGGATTTTCCAGACTCTATGGGATTGGAAAAACCCGCCCATTTATTGAACGCATTAATATCCTCATAAACACTTAACTCAAAGGGGAAAAGGGAAACATAGACCTTGCGTTCAGTCCCCAAGATTTCCTTCGGTTCTGTATGTCTGTTCACTGTTTCAATTTCAAGGTGTTGCTCTTCTCCAACTGTTTCAATTTCGTAATACTCATTACTATCAGAAGATCCAGCTCTTAGTCTTATGAAGCGGATGAGAGAGCCGTTTGAATTATCCATCACAATATCCAGATCAAGAACCTCAAGCGCTTTCCGCTCATGATTAAACTTAATTGTGTAAATCAACCGACCTATTGTTTCAGACGAAATCATATCAACAAGTGATCTTTGGATATGAAGATACTTCTTGTCATCCGTTATAAAAACGGAATCGTATTCATCCATCCCGTGCTGGAAAAACCAAGCAAGGAGATCTGAATTCTGGCTGTCATTAATTATACTATTGAGATGTAACGGCATTTTCCTCTTCCTTTCGCAACGTTTTTTTATATGATATGTATTCTTTCTGAGCCTTAGCCTCTGATCTTTTTTACTAACTGCTCCAGAGTACTATCAACCATCCGATTCTTTAGCTTACACTCCCAGACCGTCATCACCTTCCATCCTAAAGCTGAAGCTGCTCTTTGTTCATTTGGTCATGCTCAGCATTTCGACGTATCTTAGGCTCCCAGTATTCTTGATTGGAAGCAGCTTTTGATATCGATGACTCCATGATTGGTTGGCTACTTCTTGCCGAATGGTCTTATTAATTTGCGAAATTATCTTGACACTAACCTGATATTGCATACCATTATTATAGTATAGTTTTCCTTTCGCTAACGTCGAAATCCCGGTTTGTAAAGGGCGGAATAACAATTCTTGGTGGAATGATTGCGCCATAGTCCATTCTGGTTTTTGAGGATAATTCGATATCTCCATCAGGAGATACTCTCAAGTGTCCAGAGTCAGACAGTGCGTGTATACCTGTTCTCACTGGAAATCCATTAGCAATAGTGTCTTCACCATTATACTTGAATGGTTTGATACGAGCCGCTTCCAAGATTTCTGGCATTGTGACATTAGAGATAACACAACGTTCTTGTATTTCTGATATGCAGAAGGTACTAAAAAACTATCCGCAGTTTATTAGACCAAAGACCTTAAAAAGCATTTAAATTATCAGGGACGTGTACGCCTCCGATATTCACAACTACTCATGGTGCGGACGACAGGGCTTGAACCTGCACGCCTTGCGGCACAGGATCCTAAATCCTGCGCGTCTGCCAATTCCGCCACGTCCGCTCGCAAAGAAAGTATAGCAAATCGGCCTTATCAAGTCAACGCCGGCCGGCTCTCCTCTGTTTTTTCGTAATACTCACAGTATTTCCTCACCGGACAGGCGGAACACTCCGGATTCCTCGCGTGGCAGATCTCACGGCCGTGTTTTATAAGCATGTGGTGCATCAGTGACCATTCTTCCTCGGGAAACGCTTTCATAAGAGCCTGAGCTGTCTTGTCCGGCGTCTTTTCGTGTGACAGGCCGAGCCGGCCGGATACGCGGAATACATGGGTATCCACTGCGATAGCCGGCACACCGAATGCGTTTGACAGTACGACACTGGCTGTCTTTTCTCCTACTCCCGGCAGTTTTTTCAGTTCCGCCCTTGTTTCGGGCACACGTGAGCCGTAATCTTCCACCAGTGTCCTTGACAGACTCATGACATGCGCGGCCTTAGTTTTATACAGCCCGCAGGAACGGATGATATCCTCCAGCTCGCCGATACTCAGTCTGAGCATCTGTTCAGGGGTTGAGGCTATCTTGAAGAGCGCGGATGTCACTTTATTGACCCGTTCGTCAGTGCATTGGGCGGACAGGACCGTCGCGACGAGCAGCTGATACGGCGTCTCGAAATCAAGGGCGCAGGAAGCGTCCCAGTATGCCGCCTTCATATCGGAAAGAAAATCGGGGATATCTTCTGTTTTCATGGCAGTATTATAGCATAAGCGTGTCGGTTCGGGATGAAGGATGTGCAGTACAGGAATGGCAGTGGCGATACGCGGAGTGATATAAGGCAAGAAAAGAAGGCTGCCGCGTATATTACGTGACAGCCCTCTGTGATCTGATACTGTTTTGATGCGCCGTTCCTGAAGAGACGATATACCGCTTTCTCTTTCAGGAAACTTCTGATCGATAGCGCCTCTTACTATTCAGGCATCCTTTTGCCGGTGAACGGGGTGACCCCCATAGATGAATTGGACGAGCCTGTGATAGTGTCAGTTTCAGGATCGTATTCACCTTCCATAACCAGACTCATCTGCATGCCGCCCATATTCATCGACAGCTGGCATGTGAATTTGTTATTCTCGAACTTTACCGAAGAAAACTCGGTCTTCGCTCCGAAAGCCTCGCTGACGCCGCTGTAAACGCCGTTCTCTTCCTTGATGTACCAGTAAGTGGTGGAATCACCGAAAGAAGATCTGGACAGGCATTCCCAATTTCCCGCAAAACCCATGCTTGTTCCTCCTTGAAATTTGTATATCCGTATTATACCTTCCAATTTGAAAAAAGTCAATTTTCTCTTATCGTTTGACTTTGATACAGCGTTGTGGTATGGTGATGAAAATCGGTAAAAAAATGAGTACTTCATTTTCTGAGGAATATATGGAGCGGAATAAGAATGTCCTGGTCGCCGCGGCAGGCGATATATATGTTGACGTCTACACGGACGGACGCCGCTACGCGGGAGGAAACTGCCTTAACGTGGCTGTGCATATGAAAAGACTCGATATCGAAACACGATTCTGCGGTGCTGTCGGTACTGATGAAAACGGCAGGTTCGCGCTGGATGCCATAAACAGAGAAGGGCTCGACACATCTCATGTTAAAGTGATAGAAGGCGAGACCGCGAAGACTTTGGTAAGGCTCGTGAACGGCAACAGGGAATTCCTCGAATATCCTCTTGGAGTGATGGAGCAGTATTATCTTGGCGAAGAGGAACTGGACTATCTCTCGGGATGCATCATCGTCCATTCAGCCATGTGGGGCTGCGTACATAACGACCTGCATAAGCTCCGTGAGCGCGGAGTGAAGATATCCTTCGATTTCTCCGACATTTATGAAGGTGAGATCACCGAAATCGCGATAAGGAACTGCGACTACGCATTCTTTTCATACAGCAGAAGCGATGATGAGTATATCCGAGGTTTTATAAAGGAGATGCAGGCAAAAGGGCCCGAAATCGTCTTCGCCACTTTCGGGGACCGCGGCAGTCTTGCATACAACGGCGAATACTATACCAAATGCGGCATAGTGCCTGCTGATGCAGTTGATACACTGGGTGCGGGAGACAGCTATATAGCTGGTACTTTGGTCGGTCTGGCCCGCGGTCTTTCACTCGGAGACAGCATGATGCAGGGTGCGGGAGTGGCCAGTGAAACCATAACGTTCTTCGGTGCATGGTGATCACGGATACCGTCCGTTGCCCGGTTAATTCTCAGATACGGTGCAGCATTTGACGACAATTCCTCTAACAGGGATTGTCTTTTTTATCTGTGCGACTTTTAACGGTGCAGCCTATCGGCTCTGAATATAATTCTTTCCTGAAGTTCTGATTCGAACTGACTGTTTTCGTAAGAATGGCAAAATGAAAAAACCCCTGCACGAGGCAGGGGCTGAGAGATATCTGTTACGAATACATAGAGCGTCCGCGCAGCAGCTTTGCGAACAGGTAAGCCGTCACTGGCACGCAGGTGCATATTCCGATAAGGGAAGCCATCATCCTGAAGAGCTGGGTGGTTATGATGTTATTATTGAGCAGCACGAAAAGCGGTGTGTCATAGCCGGTATAGATGATCCATATCGGAACAAAGCATACTACTGAGGCAAATACCAGTCCCACGGAGGATTTGGCCAGCGCAGAGCGGCCTTTTTCCATTCCGTAAGCGAAGAGCGCGTTCATCGATATATAACGATTGGACCTATTCGTTTCGATCATGTGGTCGCAGATGGCTCCGCTCACGCTCATAGCGCTGCCTACCGTGAGCATCATCGTAAGAGCAAAGGTAAGTCCGTCGAAATCCATCGCATAATGCTCAGGCATATAGAGTATCATTTCCAGTTCGGATTCCCCAAGGCCGATGAGATGAGCAGCCTTCTCCGCGATAAGACCGAGGAAGGCGGCGACGACTGCTGCGATAGCCGTTCCGACCAGACTCGCCAGAAAATCCTTTCCGAAACCGAGATCCATCCAGAGATTGAAGGCTGTGACGATCAGGGCTACCGGAAGTATGAGCAGTTTCGGGTCTATCCCCTTGAGCATGAAGGGAACAAAATAGAAATAATAAGCAAGACAGCTGAATACCACGGTCACGATGACTCGTATTCCCGAGACACGTCCTACAAGGCATATGACAATAGCTGCCACTATGGCATAGGCGATAAGCAGGTCGACCCTGTAATAATCGCTTATATAGATGGATGAGATATCGCTGCCGCTTTCGGTCATCTCAGCGGAAAGCATCACCTTATCGCCCAATTTAAAGATCATGGCCGACGCATCAAGAGTATTTGCGGTATTGCTGGTGGAATATACCCTGTTCTTAAACGGTCCGGAAGTGATCTTTACCTCCAGATACTGCACAACCTGGTGCTCATCCATGGTATTGTCCTGACGGCTGGTGATCGTCTCCACCTTGATGACTTCTCCGCGGTAGTAATTGACGATGGCATTCGAGACTTTTTTTTCAGGATCCTCTATAATCGGGTCTTCTATATTCGGATCTTCAGTATTCGGATCTTCTCCCTCTCCGCCGCCTTCTGTATCCGAGGTCCCATCGACTCCGTCATCTCCTTCAGCGAAAACCGGCGGTGAAATGAATACTATGGTCATAATCAAAATAAGAATCAATACCAGAGCGGCTGTCAGGTTCTTCTTCATAATACTTCCTCGCAGAAATTGTATCAGGAAATTATCTTCATCACTACGGTCCTTGCGGCGATGAGTCCCGCCGAAGCAGGTACGAACACCATGCTGGGGATCGTATCCTTAATCTTGACCGGGGGCTCATCTGACCAAACACAGTCAAGAGCTTTCACACCGGCGTCCTTCAGGCGCCTGCGCATGACCTTGGCCAAAGGGCAGATATTTGTCTGATATATGTCGGAAACCTTTAAACGGGTCGGATCCGTCTTGGCTCCTGTTCCCATCGCGGATATCTCGTAAATACCGGCTTTCTCGCAGTATACTGCAAGCGCCGTCTTGGCCGCAGTATCGTCCACAGCATCTATAAGGGCGTCATAGCGATCTTTCCCAAGGATCTCTTCCACATTTTCCGCTGTGATCCTTGCATGCTTCTCCGTTACCTGACACTGCGGATTTATGTCGTGGATACGCATCCCCGCAGCCTTCGTTTTAGGCTGACCTACAGTGGAACCGAGAGCGTAGATCTGGCGGTTAATATTTGTGATCTCGATGCTGTCAGAATCGCACACCGTGATGTTCCCCACGCCGCTTCTGGCCAGTGCTTCGGCCGCCCAGGAGCCTACTCCGCCCAGCCCCGCCACGAAGACTTTTGCTTCCTTTAGCTTCGACAGAGCCTCAAGACCAACCAAAAGCTCGCTGCGTGTATATATACTGTTCACTTATTTTTCCAGCTCTGCCTCTTGCATCATGGCATCCATATCAAGTTCCATCTCGCTGCGAAGGAGCCCATCAGAAGCCAGCGCGCCCTTGAATGCTTCGATCTCGCTCGTGATGTCTATGGCGTCAAAATCATAAAGGCTGTCATTCAGCTTGCTGAAAGCCTCCACTATGGTATCGAGGCATTTTTCAATGTCTGTCTTGATGCTGACGATGTTATCGCTCTCAACGGTAAGATCCTCAAGCTGAGCGTATGTATCCATCAGTTTGACGGTCGTCGGAAGATAATAATCCATGAAACGGGTCGTCTTCCTGCGGACTGCCTCATCCTCTGCCGCTCTCTTGCAGATGTCCCTTGTCAGGTCCTCTATGCGGCATATGTCATCGCTGATTTTCTCACTGTCGATCTTCTCGTCGGCTTTTTTCATCCGACTTATGTATTTCTCAGCCTCGCTGAGCATAGGATCTTTGTTCTTGTCCTTGGCTTTCTTGACTGCTTCGGCAGCTTTCTGGGCATCCCTCTCGGCCTCCTGGAAAACTGCGGTGAATGTATTGCTGCCCCCGTTATAGACATTGACAGTCTGTCTGGGAGCAGTCTCAACGACCTTCTGTACATAATAGGGAGTTTCTTCCAGGGATATTATCCTTTTCTCCACCAGTTTGGCCAGATCCGCGCGCACGGCTGACTCTGACATCCCCATATAGCGGCAGATCTCACGAATGGACCTGGTCTTGCCGCTGGCAAAAAGCGCGCAGTATTTCTTTGCCCTGTTGTACAGCATCAGATCGCGGGCCTTGGCGATCAGATAGATGATCAGACCGAAGCTGTAGAAAAACGGAAAGATCACACTGACAAGGTTCAGCCAGAAGATACCTATCGCGATCCAAAAAGCTCCGGCAGGAGCCAGCGAAGACAGCTTTCTGTAATCGATCATGTCTACGGTTATCACGTCAGCACCGTAAACTCCTTTGGGCCTGTATACTTTATAATATGTGCTATTGTAATTATTCCGTGCCATTTTAGTCACCTAAGCGATTATAACATAGTGAATTATGAAACAGTGCAAGTTTAATTGAATTCCCATTATTCGCCAGGCAGCGAGAACGATTGCCTTTTAACCATGGATCCTTAGTAGACTGCGGCAGATATTAAAGCCCCGGTGAGTACGCCGTCTCACCGGGGAAGGAATGATTGTCTTTCATTTGTATGCGGATATCAGGCTCATGGCCTATACAGATCGCCGTTGACGTCGTACTGGTCGGTGACGTCTCCCATCATCGCAAAGAGTGTAAAAACATCCAGCTCTCCGGTTATTTCCAGCGAATTGTTCTCCTGGTATTTTTTGAGCGCATCTACCATTTCCTCGTCGAAAACGTCGTCATATACCGCGTCCTGAGGATAATAGCCCAGAGTCTTAAGCAGGTCCTTGGTCTCGGTTATCTTTTCTCCGCGCACTCCCGCAGCGTAGGTGATCGCTTCGCCGTCAAGGCTGTTGCGTGTCTGCGGATTGATGGTTCCCGTAACTTCCAGTCCGCGCGAGGTCTGGTAGGCAGTAACAGCCTGTACGGTCTTGGTATCAAAGATTTTATCTTCGGGGTACTCGGACAGGAATTTCAGATAATACAGTTTTTTCTTATAATTTAGCACCGTCGTATTCGAGTCGCCCAATTTATACTCGGTCACCAGAGGCGGCGTTGTGGGATCATCGGATTCCGTCGCCAGATTGTCGGTATTATCCGTAAAAGCTCTGAACATCATTTCCGGGGAAATATCGAAGAATTTCGAGTAATCGAAAAAGAACTCTGCGTCGAAAGAGGCAAAGAGCATTATCGCCATTGCGATTACGAGCACGTATAGGACTGCGGACCTGAATTTGATCATCTTATCCCTCTTTACTAGGAAGTTTAGCACAATTGATAATTAATATGAAGCCAACGTACCGGTTTAATGCTAAAATAACAAAGTCTCATATCATTGCCATCGGAGTGTTTTATGGAATTCCTGAGATTTTTGAGTTCATACAGAACAGACTTCTGGAATACGGTGTTCTCAGCCGTGACGGTCTTCGGAGAGGCCACGGTTCTTGTCGTGCCTCTGGTAGTACTGTTCCTGTGCGTAGACAAGAAAACGGCATACCGTGCCGCTTTCGCTTTCTATTATTCCTCACTGCTTCTGAATAATATAAAACTACTTATGAAAGTCGCTCGTCCATGGATAATCGATCCATCCTTTGAGCCGGTCGAAGGAGCAAAGACGAGTGCGACCGGCTATTCTTTCCCGAGCGGGCACAGCCAGGCTGCTTCCAGCATCTATGGTTCACTGGCCATCCTTATCAAAAAACGTTGGGTAACAGCCGTACTGACCGCATTAACCGCAGCGGTCGCGTTTTCGAGACTATATCTGGGTGTCCACACTCCTGCAGACGTGGTCGCAGGTCTACTTATAGGATTTATATCTGCCGTACTCTTTTCTGTGATCAAGATCGATGAGAAGGGCAGTCCGGCGCTGTCGGTCGTTCTTGGTATACTTGTCGCCTTCTCAGCCGCGAACGGCTTCATCGCGTGGCGCGCCGGAGGAGAAGTAGCCTCAAATACCCACGACATCATGACCATTTCCGGATCCGGCCTCGCCGTGGCCCTGGCTTACTTTCTGGAGACCAGATACATCAGGTTTGACGAAAAAAGAGGAAGCTGGATATATCATGCGGTCAAGCTATTTGTCGGATTGGGAGGGACCGTTGCAATCAGAGGAGCCCTTAAAGCCGTTCTCGGTACCAGTGCACCGATGAATTTCATCCGCTATTTCGCGGCTATAAGTTGGATCATGATCGTTTTCCCTTGGATCATCAAGCTCAACCAGAACTACGTCGATAAAAGAGCCGCGAAGGCTGAAGACTGTACGGCCGAAGAGGGATAAGGCCGCCGCCGAGATGCCTCTGCGGAGAGGCCGGACAGACTTTCCCGGCGAACAGGGGAACGGGGCTGTCAACTATGTCATGTCCTTTAAAACTTTCAAACCGCCGCGGGAAAATCCCGCAAAAGATGTATAATGAAGATATGGAGGGAAACGCAATGGAACTGAACGCCATCATACTTGCCGCGGGCAAGGGAACGAGAATGAAATCCGATCTGCCCAAAGTCCTGAATCCGCTGGGAGGCAGACCAATGGTCTCCCACGTCATCGAAAACGCGAGACAGGCTGGAGTAAAAGATATAGCAGTAGTCCTCGGATATAAAGGGGATATGGTCAGGCAGGCTGTCGGAGACGGCGTTTCCTGCTATACCCAAGAAGAGCAATTGGGCACGGCGGATGCGGTGAAGAGCGCGTCTGCTTTTTTCGAGGGGACAGACACCCCAGTAATCATACTGCTCGGAGACGCGCCTCTGCTTTCCGCGAAATGCATAAAAGACCTGTTTGCTTATTTTACGGAAAACAAAGCTGATCTGTGCGTCCTTACAGCCAGTGTGAAGGATCCTGCCGCTTACGGGCGTATAAAAAGAGACAGCAGCGGCAATTTCACTGGGATCGTGGAAAGAGCTGACGCGACCGACGAGGACCTTAAGATCAAAGAGATCAATTCGGGAGCCATGCTGTTCACCCCTGCATCATTGTCATACTCGCTGGGCAGGATACAGAACAACAACGCCAAGGGCGAGTATTATCTTACCGACGCAGTGACCGTACTCATCGCAGCAGGCAAAAAGGTCCTTGCATACGATTGTGAGGATGAGAATGCCGTAGCTGGTGCGAATACGAAGGAAGAACTTGCCGCGCTGGAAGAAATCTACCAGGGGATGCAGCATCCGACACAGAAAAGTCGATAGTCAAAACGCTTTCATTTCATATTAAATTTATATAAATTCATCCAAACAAAAGAGAGGAAAAAACATGGACGGACTTTATCAAGACATCGTGCTCATCGGCGGGAGCGCGCACCCCGAACTGAATTCTAAAATCTCCGAAGCGCTGGGCATTCCCCTGACCCCGACGGAGATCAAGCATTTCGCAGATGGAGAGAGCTATGTGCATATCTGCGAATCCGTGCGCGGCAAGGATGTTTTTGTCATCCAGCCGACCTGCAGACCTGTCAACGAAAATCTGATGGAGCTGCTTATCGCCATCGATGCTTTGAAACGCGCCTCGGCTTCACGCATCAACGCCATAATCCCATATTACGGCTATTCCCGTCAGGACCGCAAGGATAAATCGAGAGTACCTATCACATCAAAGCTTGTAGCCGACCTCCTGGACAGAGCCGGAGCGGACAGAGTCGTATCAGTGGACCTGCACGCGGATCAGATCCAGGGATTCTTCAACATTCCGATGGACGCACTCACGGCACAGCCGATCATCGTAGACTATGTAAAAAACAGCGGGTATGATCTGGAGAACATGGTGGTCGTCGCACCGGACGTAGGTAGCGTAAAGAGATCCCGTTACCTGGCTGAACGTCTCGGCTGCCCCTTGGCGATCATAGACAAGCGCCGTCCCCAAGCCAACGTTTCCGAGGTAATGAACGTCATCGGAGATGTTGCCGGCAAGGACGTTCTGATGATCGATGACATAATAGATACGGCCGGGACAATCTGCGGCGCGGCAAATGCATTAAAAGAACTTGGCGCAAAGTCTATCACTGCAGGCTGCACGCATCCGCTTTTCAACGGAGAAGCTCCCAAGAGGCTGATGGAAAGTGCCATGGACAAGATTATCGTCACCGACACCGTTCCTCTCACGGAAGAAAAGAACATAGATAAAGTAGTTGTCGTATCCATAGCCCCGCTGCTCGCCAAAACCATAGACCGCATCCATAAAGGGAAATCGGTCAGCAGCCTATTCGAGGAATGACAATGGACAATCTTAAACTGAAAAAAATAGCCACCGAGGCAAGGAAAGACATCGTCGAGATGGTATATTCCGCCTCCAGCGGTCATCCGGGAGGATCGCTCTCCGGAGTTGAAATAGCTACTCTGCTTTATTTTGAGATCATGGATATCCCTTCGTTCACAGATCCGGACAGAGACCGCTTCGTGTTGAGCAAGGGCCATGCTTCTCCGTTGCTGTACTCTATGCTGTGCGCCAAGGGAGCTATCCCGAAGGAGGAGCTGAAGACGTTCCGCCGTATGGGGAGCCGCCTGCAGGGGCATCCCGATATGAAAAAACTGCCGGGAGTCGAAATGACCACAGGCTCACTCGGGCTGGGAGTCGGAGCTGCTGTCGGCATGGCTCTGGTTGGAAAGTCCGATAAAAAGGATTACCGCGTATACTGCCTCTGCGGAGACGGAGAGATAGAGGAAGGCAGCGTCTGGGAAGCATGTATGTCGGCTTCCCATTACAGACTTGATAATTTCATCATTATAGTTGACAATAACAACCTGCAGATCGACGGCGAGATAGGCAAGGTCATGAACCCTTATCCGATAGACGAAAAGTTGGCAGCTTTCGGATTCGATGTCGTCACAGCTGAAAACGGAAACTGCTTCGACTGCCTGAGATCCGCCTTCGGTAAGCTTAACGAAAAAAACGGCAGACCTAAAGCCCTCGTTGCCAAAACGGTCAAGGGCAAAGGCGTTTCATACATGGAAAACCAGGCCAAATGGCACGGTTCAGCTCCAAATGAAAACGAGAGGGATCAAGCTGTCAATGAACTTAACGAGGAGCTCGCGAGGCTCGCGGAGGAAGAAAAATGAGTGAGAGTATCGCCACAAGGGAAGCTTACGGACTTGCTTTAAAGGATCTGGGCGCTGTCAACGACAGAGTAGTGGTGCTGGATGCCGATTTGTCAGGTTCAACAAAGACATCCTATTTCGCCCAGGCATATCCTGACAGATTTTTCGACATGGGCATCGCGGAGACCAACATGACGAACGTAGCCGCCGGCATGGCTGCAAGCGGCAAGATCCCGTTCATTTCTACGTTCGCTGTTTTCGGTACGGGAAGGAACTACGATGCAGTGCGCCAGAGCATATGCTATCCTAACCTTAACGTCAAGATAGCCTGCACGCACGCAGGTATTACGGTCGGAGAGGATGGCGCCACCCACCAGTCACTGGAGGATATTTCTCTGATGAACGGACTTCCCAACATGACTGTCTTCGTTCCCGCAGACGCTGTGGAAGCACGGGCCGCTGTTTTTGAAGCAGCAAAGATCGACGGACCGGTATATCTCAGATTCTCACGCGGCAAGACTCCGGTCATCTACTCTGAGGACCACGTTTTCGTCCCTGGAAAGGCAGACGTGCTCAGGGACGGGCATAACGTAGCCATCTTTGCCTGCGGCGTGATGGTGTCCGAAGCCCTGGAGGCAGCCGAACTGCTCTACGGGCAGGGCGTAAGCGCTGCGGTGATAAACGTCAGCACGATAAAGCCTCTGGATAAGGAGACTATAGTCAGGTACGCAAATAAGTGCGGAAACGTCATTACCTGTGAGGAGCATTCAGTATACGGAGGCCTTAACGCGGTCATATGCCAGACTCTCGCAGAAGAGTGTCCTAAACCTGTCAAGGCAGTCGCGGTGAATGATGTTTTCGGCCAGAGCGGAAAACCTGACCAGCTTATGGCACACTACCACCTGACAGCAATGGACATAGCCAAAAAATATAAAGAATTCGGTGAAAAATAAACACGGGATACAGTCATTAAGCCGCTCCTTTCAAAGGAGCGGCTTTTGAGATCCGGCAAAATCACTGCCGGCAAAAGGCTGATTACTGAGCATATCCAGTGATGCTGCATTCTATTAAGTCATAATTCCGCAACTGTTTTTCTTGATATGCGGTTTTATTTGATTTACAATTGAATCATCATAAATCAATATTATTTGAAGCGGTTTTACGACTGCGCGAAAGGAAAAAATGAACAGAAAAATACCTTTTTCGGAAGAAGAATTAAGGGTAGTCGAAGTCCGTCCCGGCTTTATGGGCCGTCCGGGCAACCCCATTATGAATACCCCGGTCACACCGAAGGAAAACATCACAGCTCTGTTTTGGGACAGAGAGTCCTACTGGTATCCCCTTCCGGGAGAATCAGGCTACTGGGCAGCCCCCTTCTACAACGATATGTTGGGCAGAGGCGGACCGGCAGGCACTACCGACGCTTTCGGAATCGTTTGGGAATGGGTTGAATCCGCCCGCGGTTCCATCGTCCATCCCGGCGATCCCTTCCTGGCAAATGCCAACGAGTGGCCGGACAAGATCCACTTCCCCAATCTTGACGAAATAGACTGGAAGGCAGATGTCGAAAAGTCTCAGATGCCGGATCTCCGTTTCTCTCCTCAGATGTCCCTGATAAACGGCTTCTGGTTTGAGAGGCTGATCTCCTTCATGGACTTCGCCCCCGCCGCCACGGCGCTTGTCGACGAGGACCAGCAGGACGCCGTTAAGTCCCTCTTCAGGGCCACCACGGATTTTGCCTGCGATCTTGTCGATCATATCGTCCATTATTATCCGTTCCTTGATGGCTTCAATATCCACGATGACTGGGGCGCACAGAAGAACCCGTTCTTCTCCATGGATATCGCCTATGAGTTCTTCGTTCCCTACATGAGGGATCTGACGGATCATATGCACTCCTACGGCAAGTACGTTACTCTCCACTCCTGCGGCAACAACGAGAAGAGAGTCCAGGCGTTCATCGACGGCGGATTCGATCAGTGGGATCCCCAGCCAATGAACGATACACACGCACTTTACGAGGAATTCGGCGACAAGATGATCTTCGGGATAATCCCGGATCAGTTCGATCCCGAAAAGACCTCGGTACAAGAGCAGAGAGAACGCGCCAGAGCATACGTTGACAAGTTCTACAAGCCCGGCAAGGTCTCCATGTTCAACCTTTACGCAGGCCCGGTCATGACCGATGCGTTCAAGGAAGAGGTCTATGTATATTCCCGCAAGAAGTACGGCGGCACCCTCTGATACTCTGTCATAAAGACAAACAGCGTTCGGGAAACAGTAATACAGTCTATACAGAAGAGGCATGAGCAATATCCTGCCTCTTCTGTTTTAATCAGTTTTCTTTAGAATTATCCTTCCTCCGGACCTGTCATTAAACTCTGCAAAACTGCTTCAACATGTTTTCTAAACATATAGCTTCAGCTGCCATCGCTTTACTGCCCTGCCCTGACCCGGCTGACAGACAGTGCTTTTGATCGACTGCAATGGCGGAGCGATGTTTTTCTTCTTCTTTCCCCTTCTCTGTATTTAAATAATTGAATTGTATGTTTTTTTGCGGTATTATGGCTGTACCTGTTCATTAACAGGGAAACTAACCACCGGAGGTAACATATCTATGTCAGATGAGCCCAAAAAACCTTTTTACATCACTACGGCCATCGCTTACACGTCCGGCAAACCACATATCGGCAATTTATACGAAATAGTGCTTGCGGACGCAATTGCCCGCTTCATGCGCTTCAGCGGATATGACGTATATTTCCAGACTGGCACCGACGAGCACGGGCAGAAGATACAGGATAAGGCAGAGGCGGCGGGCATGGCCCCCCAGACATTCGTGGACATGATCTCGGGCGAGATCAGGCGCAACTGGGATGTCATGAACATCTCCTACGACCGTTTCATCCGCACTACCGACCCTGGCCACATGGCCAAGATCCAGAAGATATTCAAACGCTACTATGAACAGGGCGATATCTATAAGGGCATGTATGAGGGCTGGTACTGCAAGCCTGACGAATCTTTCTACACCGAAAGCCAGCTTATCGACGGCAAATGCCCGGACTGCGGTCGGCCTGTCGAGTATGCCAAGGAAGAAGCCTACTTTTTCAAGCTTTCCAAGTATGCAAAGCGTCTGGAAGAGTACATCGAATCACATCCAGATTTCATTCAGCCGGAATCCCGCAAAAATGAGATGCTCAACAACTTTATACGCCCGGGACTCAAAGACCTGTGTGTTTCGCGCACCAGCTTCAACTGGGGAATACCCGTTGATTTCGACCCGGGACATGTAGTTTACGTCTGGATAGATGCACTCGCCAATTACATAACCTTCCCCGGATATAACCCGGACGGCGATGATGAGCCTTCATTCAAGAAATACTGGCCGGCTGACCTTCACCTGGTCGGCAAGGACATAATACGATTCCATACGATATACTGGCCCATCATGCTGATGGCTCTGGATCTGCCGCTTCCGAAGAAGGTCTTCGGTCATCCTTGGCTCCTGGTAGGAGGAGGCAAGATGAGCAAGTCAAAGGGGAACGTGATCTATGCCGACGATCTGGTCCATTCCTTCGGTCTTGACGCGATACGCTATTATTGTCTTAAGGAAATGCCCTTTGCACAGGACGGCAACCTAACCTACGACCTGATCATCGATAGAGTGAACGGAGAACTGGTAAATATCCTGGGCAACCTGGTAAACCGCACCATGGCTATGACAAACCAGTACTTTGACGGAGTGATCCCTGCAAAGTGCATTGATGAAGCCATGGACAGTGATCTTATTAACGAAGCTTCGACCATTTTCGACAGAGTCAGCGAGAAGATGGCTGATCTGAGGATCTCCGACTCGATGCAGCTGATACTTGACCTGTTCAGACGCGCGAATAAATATGTTGACGAGACACAGCCCTGGGTGCTTGCCAAGGATCCGGATAAAAGAGAGCGCCTCGGCGGAGTGCTTTACAATCTGTTGGAAGTTATCAGGATCTCCGCCTGTCTGATCAGATGCTACTTGCCCGACACCGGAGATAAAATGCTGAAAATGCTCTCCTGCAGCGATGATTCGATGGAATCCTGCCTGTCTTTCGGTCTGCTGGTGTCAGGAACAAAGCTCGGAGCATCTGAAAAGCTCTTTGAGCGCATCGATCCCGTAAAGCAGATGGTAGCCGTAGAGGAATACCTTGCCAACAAACCGAAGTCTGCTGCGGAAGCAGCAAATGTAATCGCCGCAGCGCCTGCCACGGAGGAGACAAACGAGAATCCGCCCGATGAGGGCAGCTATATTACGGTAGATGATTTCGGAAAAGTGGAACTGAAAGTAGGAAAGATCCTTTCCGCCGAAAAGCATCCCGACGCGGATAAACTTCTGATATTAAAGGTAGATACCGGTGAAAAGATACGCACGATAGTTTCAGGTATCGCCAAGTATTATAAACCAGAAGAGATCACAGGAAGGACTGTCACAGTCGTTGCAAACCTCAAACCTGCAAAGTTGAGAGGTATCCTGAGCGAAGGCATGATACTGATGGCCGAACATGATGGAAAGCTTTCCTTCGTGGCGTCATCGGACGATATTCCCGCAGGAGGTTCTGTCAGATAATGGCAGTGCGCAGAAAACTGAGAGGGACTTTTGACAGCCCGGCTGATAAAAAACGCCGCCGTACTGCGATACTAAGAGGGATCCTGTTTTCCTTCATCATACTGGCTGCAGCTGCTGTCACAGCGCTTGTCATAACCCAGCGCCGTTATGGATACATCCCTTCAATAAGGCAAATGGCTGCCAAGAGGATCGAAGTGACGCTGCCGGAAGACGGTACAGAATATGAGATCATGCCAGGTACTGTTGTTAAACTGGATATCAAAGCTGTTATTACAACGTGGAATTCCCGCAGAGACACCGACCTTACCGAAAAGTACAAGCTGAGAATGTTCTTCTCCGACGCGACCATCTGTGACAGACCGGAATTCAACGAGATCGCCCTGCACAGTGACGTTAAAGCAGGAACGACCTTCACTGTAACGATAGTCTACGCGGATCAGACAAGAGTACTCAATTTCACTGTCGTCAGCGGACAGACCAATCCGGGGACTGATGAAGATGAGGATACCGGCGAAGAACAGCCAGAGAATGGATCCACGGAGACCGATGGCCAGTAGTCAGTTTATTCCCAAACGCACAAAACGCCTTCTCTATTCAGATGAAGGCGTTTTTTATTTTTACTGTCCGTAGCAAATGACGGTCCTAACGGATCAAAACAGGCGGGCTTTATGCCCGCCTGAGATTCTTTAGGTATAACTTATTTAAGAGTTTATAGGTCCTTGACCATTTCCTTTGCCTTGATGGCGGCAGCGCCGGCGTC
>JAIKVR010000077.1 GCA_024685545.1 Eubacteriales bacterium
AACATCCGGTTGATCTCATCAAGGTCGCTGAAGGCTGCCTTCAGCAGGATATCGTTATTATCATCCATGTCTTTCGTTCTCCCTGTATGAATATAGGTAGGTCAGCATGTTGCCGTTATAGAGCTTGCGGTTTTTGTCGGCTTTTCTGCCGAAGCACCGCTGGAACTCCGGGTTCGCCGTTATCACGTTCAACTCCCAGCCGCTGAGGGAATCAAATACGCCTCTGAGATCCCTGTAAAGCATCTCGGCCTCTTTTCTGTCGGAGATTCTCTCGCCGTAGGGAGGGTTGGTGACTATCGTGCCGTATCTCGCGCGGCTGTGAAAAACCTTCATGTCTGCCTTCTGGAAGGCGATGAAGCCGTCCATTCCGCATCTTTGGGCGTTGGAGATGCTGGTTCGCACCGCATTTTTGTCTATATCGGAGGCGAGGATGCGGTATTCGGGCTTATGGATCTTCTCCTTCGCCTGTGCACGCATATCGTCCGATCTTGAACTTTCGATGACGTGCCAGTCGTCGACGGAGAATCTCCTGTTCAGCCCCGGGGCAGTATCGCTGGCGATCATGGCTGCCTCGATGGCTATCGTCCCGCTGCCGCACATGATGTCCGCGAATTCCTTTCCGCCCGTATAGCCCGAAAGGAGCACTATGCCTGCCGCGAGAGTCTCGGAGATCGGAGCTTTGAGCTTGTTCAGACGGTAGCCCCGCTTGTTGAGAGGCTCCCCGCTGGCATTGAGGTATAGCGAGCAGACGTCTTTTTTTATCCGTGCGACGATGGGATAATACGCTCCGCTCTCTCTGATGGTGCCGGTCGAGTACTGCTTCTTCATCTTCTCGACAGCGGCCTTTTTGATCACGGACTGGCAGTCGCTTCTTGAAAACAGGGCGGAGGAGACGCTGGTGATCTTTTCTACAGAAAAGGCAGCGTCCCTGGGCAGGTGCTCCTTCCAGGGGACGGAAAATACGAGATCATACAGCTCGTCGAAGGTGGCTGCATGGCCCTCGGCCACTTCTATGAGCACCCTGTTCGCCGTACGGAGGCTGATGTCGAGCCTGAGGATATCCTCATAGCTGCCTCTGACGAATACGGATCCGTCCTCTGTTCTGACAGGGGAGTAGCCCATGCGGACGACTTCCTTTTTGAGAACGCTCTCCAGGCCGAAGGATGTGGTCAGCCTTATCGTGAATTCATTCATCGTCTTTAAGTTGCCCCTTTATGGTCTTTATCCTGTCTCTGAGCACCATGGCCCTTTCGAAATCGAGCTCTTTGGCTGCCTGCCTCATCTGTTCCTCCAGCTGGGCGATCACGTCGGAAACGTCCTTTGCGGCAAGGCTCTTCGGCAGTGGCCTGTCCGTCTTGCGTCCCCTGGACTTCTGGGCCTCCTTCGGCGCGATGGCGTCCTGTATCCCGCCGGATATCGCCTTGGTGATCCCCCTGGGCGTGATGCCGTGCTCTTCGTTGTAATTCCTCTGCTTGTCGCGGCGCCTTTCGGTCTCGCGTATCGCTCTTTCCATGGAATCGGTCACCTCGTCCGCGTACATGACGACGTGGCCGTTCACGTTCCTGGCGGCCCTTCCTATGGTCTGTATCAGGGATGTCTCGCTTCTGAGGAAGCCCTCCTTGTCGGCGTCGAGGATCGCCACGAGGCTGACCTCCGGTATATCCAGTCCTTCCCTGAGCAGGTTTATTCCTACCAGCACGTCGAATACCCCGCTCCTCAGGTCGTTGATTATATCCATGCGCTCCACGGTGTCTATGTCGGAATGCAGGTACTGGCAGGCTATGCCGGCCTTTGAGAGGAACTGCGTAAGATCCTCCGCCATCCTTTTGGTCAGTGTCGTCACCAGGACCTTGTTGCCCATGGAGGTCTCCTCGTTGATCCTTCCGATCAGGTCGTCGATCTGACCTGTGGTGGGAACGATCCTCACGTCCGGGTCCACCAGACCCGTCGGGCGCACGATGAGCTCCGCGGTCTGCTCGGAATGCTCCGCCTCGTAATCTCCCGGCGTGGCGGACACGAATACCACCTGATTGATCTTGCCTTCGAATTCGGAGAAGTTCAGAGGGCGGTTGTCATAGGCCGAGGGAAGCCTGAAGCCGTAATCCACGAGGTTCTTCTTCCTGCTGTAGTCCCCGCCGTACATCCCTCTCACCTGGGGAAGAGTGACGTGGGATTCGTCGATGAACATCAGAAAGTCTTCGGGAAAATAATCCAGCAGCGTATACGGAGGCATACCGGGCAGGGTGCCGTTCATGTGGCGCGTATAGTTCTCGATGCCCTTGCAGTAGCCGATCTCCCTGAGCATCTCTATGTCATAATTTGTGCGCTGGACGATCCTTTGGGCCTCCAGCAGCTTTCCGGCGTCGGTAAAATACCTGACCCTCTCGTCCAGTTCTGCCTGGATGGTCCCTATGGCGCGTTCCAGGGCTTCCGCTCCGGCCACGTAATGGCTCGCCGGATAAACGCTTATATGATTCCTTTTCTGTATGACCTTGCCGGTTAAGGCGTTGATCTCGGAAAGCTCTTCGACCTCGTCTCCGAACAGCTCTATGCGCAGGGCGTAGCCGTCGCTGTCTGCGGGATATATCTCTATAGTGTCGCCTTTGACGCGGAAGGTCCCGCGTTTGAAGTCCGTCTCGTTCCTTGTGTACTGTATGTCCACCAGCTTTCTGATGATCTCCTCCCTGGGTCTTATCATCCCCGGGCGCAGAGACAGCACCATCGTGCGGTAGTCGATGGGGTTTCCCAGGCCGTAGATGCAGCTTACGGAGGATACGATGATGACGTCCTCTCTTTCGGAAAGGGCGCAGGTGGCCGAGTGGCGCAGCTTGTCGATATCCTCGTTGATGTCAGAATCTTTTTCGATGTACAGGTCCCTGCCGGGGACGTAGGCTTCGGGCTGGTAATAGTCGTAATAGGATACGAAGAATTCCACAGCGCTCTCCGGGAAAAAGCCCTTGAATTCGTTGTACAGCTGTGCGGCCAGTGTCTTGTTATGCGCCAGAACGAGCGTGGGCTTCTTGACCTGCTCTATTACCTTGGCCATGGTGAACGTCTTGCCGCTGCCGGTGACTCCGAGCAGCGTCTGGGCCTTCATTCCCTTAAGGATCCCCTCCGAGAGCTCTTCGATGGCTCCGGGCTGGTCTCCCGCGGGTGAATATTCGCTTTGTACCTTGAATAATTCCATTTTTTTTCTACAGTTCGATCTCTTTGTCGAAGAGAAGGATGAGGCAAAGCAGTATCCCTCCGACGGTAATGAATGAGTCGGCCACATTGAATACGGGGAAATTGATGAACGCGAACTTGAAGAAGTCGGTGACGTAGTTATGATAGACGCGCTCGATCCCGTTGGCCAGAGCTCCGCCGATGATCATCGCCAGGGTGTATGAGAAGAATCTCTTTTTCGGGTTGCGTTTCTTTTCTATGAGCATGAAGATGATCAGAGCGAAGGAGACCACGATGCTGAAGATCCCCAGATAGTAGCTTTTTCCCTGAAGGATCCCGAAGGCCGCTCCGGTGTTCTCGACGTATTCCAGATCGATCAGTCCCTTTATCAGCGTGAGCGTGCCTTTCGTCCTGAGCAGCCGGAAGGCGGCGAATTTCGTGACGAGATCCGCGAGCATTATCGCGATTATAAGAATGAACCACATATTCTTTACCTCATTTTAATGCGATTAGTCCTTTATCTGATTATAGCACGTAGGGTATAATTAATCATGACAAGTGTGCAAATCGGAGCGAGCGATGAAAAATGTATTGAAAGATGAGAAGAAGGTCTTCAGGTATTTCTGGGCCGCAGTTCTCGGAGTATGCCTCATCATAGCCTTTTACCAGGTATCCAGCGACCTGCCGAAATTCCTCGGCTGGCTCAGAAAGGTCCTGGAAAAATTCGTCAAAGTCATCACTCCCATCGTTGTGGGATCGGTGATCGCCTACCTGCTCAAGAACCCAGGCCGCAAGATAAAGGGTCTTCTGATGAAGAGCAGATTTTTCGCGAGCCGTCCCAAGGGAGCGCATACCGTCTCGGTGCTTATGACCTCTTTTCTGGCGATGGCCCTTCTCGTGGGCTTCCTTTTCGCCGTCATCCCCAATACGGTTGACAGCATCACCCTGCTCATCTCCCGCATGACGGATCTGAGAACCCCGCTTGAACGCATATACTACCGTCTTGCCCGCAACGAGCTTTTCGTCAGGCTCATGAGTCTCTTCCACATCGATATAGCCGGTTCGGATCCGACCACCCTGATAATGGATCTGATCGGCATCGGACAGAAATACCTGTCCAATCTGGGCACCTACATATACTCATTCGCGCTGGACACCGGAGCCTTCCTTTACAATTTCGTCATCGGCTTCGTCATCTCGGTATACATGAACCTCGAACGGGATCAGCTGAAAAAGGACTTCTCCAAGGCCTTCAGGGCCGTTCTGGGCAGGCGCTACGACAGGGTCTCCTATATCGTCGGTCTTTTCGACAGGACCTTCACTGTATATCTCGAGGGAAAGATCACCACCAGCGCCGTCATAGGCCTGCTCGCCTGCATATTCTGTCTGATATTCCACGTGCCCTACGCGCCGATGATCGGGCTGATCTGGTGCGTGAGCAATATGATCCCCATCGTCGGCCCGTGGATGGGAGGGATCCTCTGCGGGCTGATCTCTCTTCTGGCAGGTGTGGACAAGATGATAATAGTCCTTATCATAGTGGAGGCGGGCCAGATACTGGACAATAATATCCTTACTCCCATGGTACTCGGAGATATGGTGGACCTGAGCGGCTTCTGGGTCTTTGTCACCGTCATCATCTCCGGCAGCATTTGCGGCGTGGGCGGTATGGTGGTCGCGATCCCGTTCTTCTCGGTCATAAAGACTCTCATCGACGAGGCTATCGACAACAAGCTCGTAAGAGAGCGCGTCCTCACTCCCGACGAGCCGATGTTCGATGCGGATAATGAGGAAATATGAGCGTCTTTTGTTGAATCATTCACCCAAAAGTGCTATCTTTTATTCGCGGGAAAGCTGTTTCCCGTTTCATTGCAGTTATTATAAAAGAACATATCATTCGGAGGAAATCATGAAAAAAACACCTGTTGTCACTATCGTTGCCGTCGGCATCGGCGCAGCCCTGTTCTTCGTGCTCTCGCGCTTCGTCGCGATCCCGAGCCCGGTGCCCAATACCAATATCTCCATCCAGTACGGCTTTTTGAGCTTCATGGCCGTCCTGTTCGGACCTGTCGCCGCAGCACTCATGGCATTTATCGGCCACGCGCTCTCTGACTTCTCCTTCGGCTGGGGAGTATGGTGGAGCTGGGTCATCGCGTCCGGAGTCGCAGGACTCGTCATGGGCTTTGCCTCAAAGAAAGTCAATCTGGCCGACGGAAAATTCGGCGGCAAGGAGATCGTCACCTTCAACGCCGTCCAGGCCATCGCCAATCTGGTCGCATGGCTGGCAGTCGCGCCTGTCCTTGATATCCTCATTTACGCGGAGCCCGCGAACAAGGTATTCGTCCAGGGACTGACCGCGGGTGTGGCCAACATCGTCACGACGGCTATCGTAGGCACGCTGCTGTGCTTCGCATATGCCAAGTCAAGACCGGCAAAGGGCAGCCTCAAGAAGGAAAACTGATCGTAAAACACTGAAGGACCGACAGAGGCGTAAAGCCTCTGTCATTTTTTAATAAGGATGGATAACGAACCAACAGCCGTCGTATTCGAGGACTTTTCCTTCAAATACGATGCCCAAAGCGAACCTACGCTGAAAAGCATAAATCTTACAGTCAGGCGCGGGGAAAAGATAATCCTCGCCGGACCCTCGGGGTGCGGCAAATCCACCCTGGCCAACTGCATCAACGGCCTCGTCCCGTTCTCTTACAAAGGGGAGATGACGGGCTCTGTCAGGATCTTCGGAAGGCAGACGAGCGAGATGAGCATCGCCGAGATATCCCGCTACGTGGGCACCGTCCTGCAGGATTCCGACAACCAGTTCATCGGGCTCACCGTGGGAGAGGATATCTCCTTTGCCATGGAGAATGACTGCGTGGATCAGGAAACGATGAAGGCAAGGGCTATGGCAGCCGCCGGTGAAGTCGGAGTTCAGGACCATATCCTCTATTCTCCTCAGGAGCTTTCGGGAGGGCAGAAGCAGAGGGTCTCGATAGCGGGCGTGCTGGTGGACGAAGTACCGATACTCCTGTTCGACGAGCCTCTGGCAAATCTCGATCCCGCCACCGGCAAGAGCGCCATGGTGCTCATCGAGAGGATCCGAAAGGAAAAGGATGCCGCCGTCATAATCATAGAGCACCGTCTGGAGGACGCGCTGTACTGCGGGGCGGACAGGATCGTGCTGATGAACGACGGGAGGATCACCGCGGACCTGCCTCC
>JAIKVR010000078.1 GCA_024685545.1 Eubacteriales bacterium
TATAACCGATGGATCGAGATATTCCTTTTTCTGTTTTTAAGATCTCTTCCGGTGAGTTTCTTTGATGTCCACATATCCATCAATACTATCCTTCTTGGATTCCCGGCTGTAATCATTTATGATTTGATCTCCGGCCCTTATTTATAGTCGATTCAGAATACCCACTTTACTGAACATCAGAGTTTTGAACAGAAATACTTCGATCCGATTCGAAGCATCATGGCTTATACTTTAATAAAATTGACACAATTCAAATTTTGAGCTATAATCATTTAAAGAAAGGCTACGAATAACGGCTATTCTTAAGAACTGCAGTAATCGGAACAGATCTTAATCCTAAACATTCAGACCTCTTCCCCAATGAAGCCGTCTTTTGATCGTGCCTTCCCCTCCGGTATACTGCTTTTCGCCCCTGCTCTTCCTGCCGAACTCAAGATCTGGACCGGTGTTTATTGACATAAGCATTCACTCATGAAACAGCAGTCGGTTAGGATGCCCCTGTGAACTGACAAAGGAAAGGAAGCAACATCCGATGAAAGAACGATTCTACGATATCTCTTCTCCCGTAAACTCCACGATAGCTCTGATATCCGATACCCACAACACAGCTTCCGAACGTGTCATAGAATCACTTAAAAAACGCCACCCCGATATCATTGCCGTAGCAGGCGACTTTTTTATGGGCTACATTCCGGGAAATGGAAAACTGCTCACTGATAGCCAGAAAAATGTCCTATCTCTGTTCGAAGCCTGTGTTTCCATCGCACCTACCTACGTATCTCTGGGCAACCATGAGCGGAAAATTGGCGATGAGGACATATCCCGGATACAAAAAACAGGCGCAATTGTGGTCGATAACGGCTGGGCAGTACATGACGATCTCGCGATCGGAGGACTCACGTCGGTTAGCGTATGCAATTTCAGGGAATCTAGGAAAGGAACGAAAGAAAGCCATCCTCACACGCCAGGGAATAAGAAGGAGATCAAGCCAAACACGGCGTGGTTGAATACGTTTGAAAACTCAGAGGGTTACAGGATACTGCTCTGCCACCATCCTGAGTATTATCCGGCTTATCTTTGTGGAAGGAATATCGACCTGATACTGAGCGGGCATACTCACGGCGGGCAAATACGGCTTTTCGGACGCGGCCTTTACGCTCCCGGACAGGGATGGCTACCGAAATACGCGGGAGGGGTGTACGACGGGAAGCTGGTGGTCTCCCGAGGACTGGCAAACACGGCGAAACCTATCCCGAGGCTTTTTAACCCTGTCGAGGTAGTTTACGTTAAATTGTCAAGGGACAGATAACTAAATCACACGATCACAATATAAAATTAAATGATGACCGGACAATGCAGATATGAGGCTCCGCCATCATCGTTCCCATGGTAAGAATGCGCTGTCAACTGAGCTGCGTGTCCAGCGTTTCCTTTATAAGGAGATGGCCTTTTTCGTTGGGGTGGATTCCGTCGGAGCAGAGATACTCCCGGTAA
This sequence comes from Eubacteriales bacterium, assembly GCA_024685545.1. GTDB lineage: Bacteria > Bacillota > Clostridia > Eubacteriales > Anaerofustaceae > JAAYHF01. The sequence goes on from JAIKVR010000078.1 coordinate 1,495, forward strand.
TCCCTGAGGGAAAGGAAAGGGCTTCGGATATCCACCATCTTCGCACCGGTATCCTGGCATACAGAAGAGAGCGCCTGGTTGTATATTTCGTGCCACCGATAGATGAAAGAGGCGCTGCCGCCAAGCCAGGACAGGATGTTATCCTTGTTAAGGCCTTTCGAAATCTTATCGAAGTACCGCTCCGCGTCCACTGGGGGTAAGTTCATCACTAACGGCACAGTACCCTTTTTGATGCAGGAAACTATCAGCTCTTTATAGCGCCAAACATATTCGGAAAGGATAGTGTTCGGAGTATGGCTTCTTTCTGGAGAACGTGAGATTTCTTTCCAGTTGAAATCGGAATCGTTGCCGCCGAATTCGAACAGGACAGCATGGGAACGTTCGACCTCTTTTTCATGGCGGTAGAATATCTCCCCGCCCTTCTCAACCGTGCAGCCCATTTTAGAGAAATTGTCGCAGTCAAGCCCTTTTCCTTCGCACAAAAGGGAGACGCAGTTGTCCTTAAGGATATGGTAACGCCCGCTGTCGCTTAGGATGACACCTTTGGTTATAGAGTCTCCGAATACACAGAGCCGTTTCATATAATATCGTTTACTCCTTAATGTAGTAATTAATATTATATTATGTGATATTGATACTGTCAACAATCTTGGTATTTTAACAAGAAAAAGAGGTAATAATTGTTATAATGATTCAAAGAGGTACGAAATGGATAAACTGGACATCATAAGGAATGGATTTGCTGGTGAAAAGCTCAGGTGGGAGGATTTTCCTGACATCGGGCTATACATGGACCAGGTGCTGCTGATATTGTCCCGGAACGGAGGAGCATTTTCCGGACAGGAGAAGCTGACTCCAGCGATGGTCAACAATTATATAAAGGATGGCCATATTCCCAGAGCCAACGGCAAGAAGTATTCCCGTGAACACCTGGCATACCTCACCGTCTTCACGCATTTGAAGCATGTACTTTCTGTCAGCGATGCTGGTAAACTCACCGGCGAGATCCTCAGCGAGGACGATATTGAGGAGGGCTTCGATAGCTTTGCGGCAGAGTTAAAGTCAGCGGAAGAAGCGCTGATCTTGCGTCTTGAGGAGGACTCGAACGAGGACACGGTAATGACCGCCCTTCGTCTGGCCCTTGCTGCTTACGTTGCCAAAGCCGCCTGCGAGGAGCTTATAAGCGACAATATGGAAAAAGAATAAGCGGTATAGGATCCCTGCTTGCCAGTACAGTTATGGTGTTATTTTTCTATCTATGCTATCAGAACTGATGTGTGTCGATTCCGATTCGGACTGCAACAAATCAGAAAATGCAGAAGTATACTACAGAGGAAAACATGACATACCTGCGGGATAATGACCAGCACCGTTCCCTCTTTGGAGAACCGCCAGTGGTGGTGAATTACTTTTACCATGAGGAAGTCAGAAAATCGGCAAAGAGAAACCGTAAAACGGAGAGCTCGGAATGAATGACACCTGTCGGGCTTTGAGCGAAGGCGATTCGCTATTGGAAGTGTACCACGAC
>JAIKVR010000056.1 GCA_024685545.1 Eubacteriales bacterium
ACTTCAAGATCATCGTCGGCGGAGCTCCTGTTACCCAGGCATTCGCAGATGAGATCGGTGCTGACGGATATGCTGTCGACGCCGGCGCTGCCGCCATCAAGGCAAAGGAAATGGTCAAGGACCTCTAATCCTTACTGAACACTAAAATGAACGTAAAGAGCGGACCTGATGGTCCGCTCTTTTGTTATCCGGAACTGATATAAGTACTATGAGATAACAAGACTGTCATCTTGTGAATCTTTCATGCATCATCTGCCGTGCAACGTCGGACAGTTTATGTGTAATTCAGTACGCCCGACGCTGCAGATACTTTACATTTCAAAGTCGATTGGGTATATTTGAATCGATAAGCCTATTTACATATTTACAATGGAATAACCACTTTTAGTGACCAGTAAGAAAGGAAACAGATGAATACTATCAAGCTTGCACAGAAAGAAATCCCTGTAGTAAAGGAGACAGACGTTATCGTCGTAGGCGGTGGTCTGGCAGGTGTCGCGGCGGCGGTAGCTGCTGCAAGGGAAGGGATGAAGGTTACTTTGATCGAAAAGACCATCATGCTTGGAGGGCTTGCGACAGCCGGCCATGTATGTGTCTACCTTCCGATTGATGACGGGGCAGGGCATAAAGTATACGGCGGCCTTGCCGAGGAGCTTCTGCACATCTGCATCAAGTATTCCTACGACAACCTTCCGGACGAATGGAGAGACTGCCCTGAAAGCGCTCCTGTGGAAGCCGGGCGGTATATGACCAATTTCAATATCCCTGCTGCGGTTCTTGCCCTCGATGAATTGACACAGAACGAAGGGATCGATGTCGTTTTTGATACGGTCTTCTCTGAACCAATAATGGAAGGAAAGACTGTTAAAGGCATTGTGGTTGAAAACAAATCCGGCCGCACGGCATATATGGCTAAGATGTTTGTGGACGCATCCGGAGATGCCGACCTTGTCTACAGAGCAGGAGCCGAGACCGAGACTCTAAAGACCATCGTTTCCCACTGGTTCCATGAACTGGATTTCAACATCATGAAAAAGGGCATCGAGGAAGGCAATATGCTGCATGTCACCCCTCTGCGCTGGCTTGGCCTTGTCCCCTCCGGAGGAGCCGGGGATGAAAAGATGGATCTGACGACTGACGGCACGACCTCTGAAGGCGTCAACGAATATATAAGGCTTTCCCGCGGTCTTGCCCTTGATTTTTTGAAGAAACACCTTTCTCCCGATTACTGCATGATCTCCATGCCGACGATGCCGCAGTTCCGTATGACCAGACGCCTTATCGGCAGCGACGAACTGAAATACGACGGCGAATACCATATCGATCACTCCATAGGCTGTGTAATCGCTTCACTCGACCAGCCTGCGACAGTTTATGAATACCCGTATGAAGGCCTTATCACCGACAAACTGACAAATGTACTGGCTGCGGGAAGGATGGTCTCAGCGGAAGGACGAGGATGGGCGATCATGCGCTTCATCCCTGCCTGTGTGCTTACCGGACAGGCGGCAGGAACTGCCGCGGCCCAGGCTGTCAAAGACGGAGTTACTCTCCAGGAACTTGATGTGAAAAAGCTGCAGGATACTCTGGAAAAGAACGGCGTCAAGCTTCACCGCACAAAGGAAATGGAAGGAAACAAACCTGCCCGCAGGGCTCCCGGAGGGGAAGGAAAGCGCCCTGAACAGCCGGAGATAGACCGATTCTGTGTTCATCATGAAAAGGATGATAATGTCAGGATCGCCGGAGGAGAACACTGACGGTTGCTTTAAAGTGTAATTTGTTCAACAGACATTAAACAGATAAGTACCCTCCTTACTGGACAATAACCAGTAAAAAGGGTACTTATTATTGCGCTATTAGTTTCTATTTTTATCTGTCAGTCTTTCCTTACCCTGTTGAGGTATTCATCCAGCTGTTTCTTGATAGTATCGGGGATCTTACGGGAAACAGGGCAGCGGGCAGCATCGGCCATGCGGCGTGTGAACTCCGCGATGAATTTCAGGTCTGCAAGGATATTATCCATGGAGAGCACTTTGATCGTGTCGTAGCGCACATGGATCGTAGCCTGGTTCTGGGGAGCCATACGACCGAACGTGACGGCAGGAACACCCTTGTCAGCGAATGAGGTGGAGTCGGTCGATCCTACGCCGGCCCTTGCTTCAAGCACGACCCCGACTTCTGCGGCCAGGTATTTCAGGTATGACACGACAGCGTCTTCCGCGCTGCCGATTGCCATGAGCTTGCCCATCAGGGATCCGATCATGTCTATGTTGACGTTGAGAACGCACTTTTCCTTAAGCTCTTCCTCATGGGCGGCTGCGTAAGCCTTCGAGCCGAGCAGACCTCTCTCCTCACTTCCGCACCAGACGAAACGCAGTCCGTAATGATGTTTCTTATTCCTGAGTTCGTCCATGATGCCCAGCAGTCCTATGGAACCGGTAAGGTTATCATAGCTGCCGTGTGAAAGATATGTGGTGTCATAATGGGCGGATAAAACGATGAATTCGTCGGATTCGCCTGGGATCTCTGCCACTACGTTGTGGCTCTCGCCCTTGAATTCGTCCTGTTTCACGCTGATCTTTACGGTCTTGGGATTCATGCGAACAAGCTTAGCCGCTGATTTAGCGTTGATGTTTACGGCAAGCTTTTTCTTTCCGAGAGAAACGTACCCCCTGAGTTCCTTGTGATCGATATCGTTATCTCTCCAGAAGACATTCCCGGTGTAAGTGATGATGCCTGCAACTCCGGCAGCGTAAAGATCCTGGAAGACGAAGTGTGTCAGTCCGCTGTCAAGAAGAACGATCTTTCCCTTTGCTTTGGCGATGGAATCGGGATCGGTGGAGGGCATATAGAGGAAAGGTGCTTCCACTTCTCCGCTCCCGCACAGACGGAATCCCTCGCAGGGGATATCCACACCGTCAGCGGTCAGCTTGGAGAATGTGACGTCGGCCATGTCCACCTCGAATCCTTCAAGGTGGGGCGTGACACCCATTTCCTCGCAGCGTGCCATAATGTATTCGGCAACTTTCAATTCTTCCGGTGTGCCGCTTTCATGCACAAAATCGTTGTCATGGAGAATCTTGGATATTTGGCGTGTGTTCATTGTATTCCTTCTTTCTTATTTATTCTTTATCTGTCAAGTGACAGAATTGCGGTCCATGCATTTTGATCGAGATGCTTTGTGACTGTTCGCGCAGGTATTCATCGGACCTCTTTAGGTCACTGTCATTTGGCGGTCTTCTTTTCCGCCGGCTTTCCCACCTTTGCGGGCTTTTTTTCTTCCGGTTTTTTATCCTCTTCGCCCATGAACTCCTGCAGCATTTTCTTGCTGGCTTCGATCTTCTTTGTGACCTCGGGATCGAACTCGCGCGGGATCGGATTGACGGCCGCGTTTATGACGGTATCAGCGTAATCCAGCGCGAACTGGATCGAAGCAAAGAAAGTATCCGGATCCATTCTCTCCAGCGTGTCGCGGTAGTTATGGAATTCAGAGCCTCCGCGAGGTGCCAGCTGTCCGAAATAGCTTGCGGGCACTCCGGCTTCCGCGAAACTCGTGGAATCGGAACTGGCTGTGCCCAGTTCGCACTTTATCGGCCAGCCCTTCTGCTTGGCAAAGCCTTCGAACTGGTGCAGAGCCGAAGCATTGGCGCTGCATGTGAAGAGGTTGTATCCGATGGATACTCCGCACATATCGAAGTTCAGGTTATAGATGACTTTTCCGAGGTCTTCCTTATGGGCTTCGCAGTATTTTCTGGAACCGACAAGCCCGATCTCCTCGCTTCCGCACCAGACAAAGCGCAGCGTCCTCATCGGAGGATTGTCCTTGTAATGCCTGAGCAGTTCAAGGATCAGTATCGATCCGCTGCCGTTATCCCAGGGTCCCTTGGAGTAAAGTACGGAGTCATAGTGAGCCGAGAAAAGGACCTCTTCATCGGGTATAGTGGTCCCTTCGATCACCGCCACCACGTTCTGGGATGTGGCTTTCTTGGCTCTGAAGGAGACTTCTATCACGGCTTCCTCGCCGAGGTGCTGCTGGATCAGCTCTTCGGCCAGAGTGATATGTAAGCTGACTCCCGGAAAATCAGGGCATTTTCCGCGAAGATCTCTGGGACGTGGATCTCGTACGAGCTGCTCGTCATCATACAGACTGCCGTGCATGGCAATATATCCGACAGCTCCAGCCTTCTTGAACTTTTCAGCACTTTTGAGGTTGAATCTCTCCTGAACGAGGCAGATGCAGCCTTTGACTTTAGTCAGGTAGCAGTCGTTATTTGCTTCCATGTAAATCAGCTTGCCCTTGACCCCGCCTTTGGGAGTCCTTCCGCTGCCTCCGATACCCATGACCGGGTATTCCTTGCCTCCCACGGTAAGCGAACCTTTGGTGACGCTGACAGTCTCTAATTCGTAAGGCTCCTGCCATGCCTTGATGCCTTCAGCTTCGACAGCAGCCTGCAGGAGATCGGCTGCTTTTTTCTCTTCCTTGGTCCCGGTGACCCTTACAAATGCAATTTTCTGCAGGCTTTCCCAAGCCCTTTCCTTATTTACAGTCATTGTGTGTCCCCCTTTATTTGAATAATTATACGTTGTATCGTATAGCGTTGCAACATGTTTTCCGCAGGTTTAGGACGTGCAAAGCTAAATAAATGCCCGCAATTTGGGCTTAAGTGCTGATATGGATACCTCTTCTGTCATGTTCCGGAAAGATTGACCGCTGCAGTCCGAAATCATGGGAGTGCTGTACTCGTATTGAATTTGCTATAATAAGGCATATTGATTGAGGGGGAAGACCATGTTCGATAAGCCTATTCCAGATATCCCATTCCCGGCAATAGGGGAGTATATAATAATTGACGTTGACGAGCCTCTGGTGGATCTGGAGGCGCTCGGATTCGAGATACTGTCCGTATATTATGCCAAGCTGCTGCCTGGGGCGACATATGAGGCCTACGCCCGAAGGACTGCCGCCGAAATGCTTGTCGAAGCCAGCAGAAAACTGCCGGAAGGATTCACTTTCGTCATTCTCGACACATGGCGCTCTATTTCCGTGCAGCAGGCCCTATGGGATGAATACAGGAAGATGGTGGTGGAGCAGAATCCAGGGGACAGCGAGGAAGAGATAGATCTGAAGACCAGTTTTTTCGTCAGCAAACCCTCCTATGACGTGATGGTCCCTTCGGTACATAACACGGGAGGCTCGATAGACCTGACGATAAGGGACAGCAGAGGACACCTGCTGGATATGGGCACCAAGTTCGATGAATTCCAGAAGACCGCCAACTCCTGCCATTTCGAGGCAGAAGGAATGGATCCTGTAATACGCGATAACCGCCGCCTGCTTTATAATGTTATGCTTTCCGCCGGGTTTACCAATCTGCCCAGCGAATGGTGGCATTACGACTACGGGACCAAGTTCTGGGGCTATTTTATAAAGGAAAAGATTCGTTGTACCGCGGGATCCTGGAACGCTGACAGAGGCGTTATTCAGACAAGTCTGCATCGGACCAGTTCCGTACCGTACGGACTGATGGATCGGGGATCCCCGCTATACCTGAAATGGAGGAAAACATGGATGCGAATACAATGACCGGCAGAGTTAAATACGGGGTTATAGGGGCCATGACCGAAGAAGTGGAGATGCTTAAAAAGGACATGTCGATCACTAAGACGGAAGAGCTTTACGGGCTTACTTTTTATGAAGGGATGCTAGTCGGAAGGAACGCCGTCTTGGTGTACAGCGGAATAGGGAAGGTGAATGCCGCCGTCACGACTTCACTGCTCATCGACCGTTTCGGGTGCAATTCGGTAATATTCACCGGTGTGGCAGGTTCCCTGCATAACGATATCGGCATTATGGATGTCGTGATCTCCGAAGCGGTCGTTCAGGCGGATTTCGATCTGCAGGCTCTGGGTTATGAGCTTGGCAGGCTGGCTGAATTCGATACGCGGGATATCTCTGCTGATAAAGCTCTTGTCGCTTGCGCAAAAAAAGCAGCCGAAAAGGTGATCTCTGCCCGGAACATATATACAGGTCTTATTGCCACCTCGGACAGATTCGTTTCGGATGAAGAGCTGAAAGCCAGTCTTTCGGAGACTTTCGGGGCTTTATGCACGGAGATGGAAGGGGCTGCGATAGGGCAGACAGCCGCAAGAGCCGGAGTTCCATTCGTCATCATCCGAACGATATCGGACAACGCCTCCGAAAAGAGTGCGGGACAGTTCGATGATTTTATGGGCATGGCTGCAAGGCACAGCGAAGAGATAATACTCAATATGCTCAGCGATCTTCAATGACCGCAAAGCAGGTTTTCTCAGCCTGTCAGGCTGTCCTGCAATTAACAAATGCCCGAAGACGTCCTGCAGCGCGGTATTATGTATCCGATGATTCAATGTAGTTTTAAATATGACGAATAAGCTCTATTCTCACTTAACTCACGGTTTCGGACCTTTGTACGACGAGTGCTCCGAAACGCTCATCCTGGGCAGTTTTCCTTCTGTAAAATCAAGGGAGCAAAGCTTCTTTTACGGTCATCCGCAGAATCGTTTCTGGAAAGTGATCGCCGCTGTATACGGGGAAGAAGTTCCCGGAACAGATGCCTCGGCAGAGACTGTCGAGAAGAAAAAGCAGATGGTACTCTCCCACGGTCTTGCGCTTTACGATGTTATCGAAGAATGCGATATCTCAGGTTCTTCCGACAGCAGTATCCGCAATGTTTCTCCTGCTGACATAAAATCGATTATCGAAGCATCCCGGATAAAACGGATCTTTGTGAACGGCAGAACAGCAGAAAAATACTATATTAAATATCAGGAGAAGCTGACAGGCATCAAAGCCATCGCTCTGCCGTCAACCAGTCCGGCAAACGCCGCGTGGCATCTGGAGGATCTTACAGAAGTGTGGAGACGTGCACTGCTGGCAACAAACAATTATGATCTGAAATCCGATCTTCCCGAAAGGGTGATCAGACGAACTTAAAATACGGCTTCTCTCTTTGAATGATATCCGTTTCGGATTTATAATCAATAAATAATATCGAATAAAGCTTCACCTGTATCCGGGACCTGGTTCCGGAAAGCGTCAGCTGATGCATCTCAGCCGAAAGGGTCAAAAATGAAAAAAGATCATTCCCGCAGAAAATGGTATTTCCCGCTTATACTGTACTGCATCACAGCGGTTTTCATAATGGGCGTTTTTCTGGGCTTTACCGAGCATAAATACTCGCTTTCTCTGATGGAGAGCAATATGGACGGGGTTCTTGACAGCATACAGAACTCTCTGATAGAAAAAGAATCCCACCGTATCGTCACCAAGAATAATTACGATGATCTGAATGCATCCAAAGTCAGGACAGCCATCTATGGCATGAAAAACGATAAGGCTTTTAAAAATGATTCGTCTTCGCTTCGGTTCATCGCCTTTAAAATGAAGGTCTCCAGGGTGGATATAATCGACATGGAAGGCCATGTGATACTTGCCAGTGACGGAGCTGCTCCGGATTACAGTGATCCGAAGTTTGACGGGCTGCGTACGGTCTATGACGCATATTCCTTTTATGTCCCTTTTGAAGCAGAATATGCAGGATCATCTTACCGATATTATACCGAAAAGCTCAGCGATGAAACTCAGATTGTGGTAGCCGCGTCGACGCTGACAGATTCGGGCATCCAAAGCCCGATGGATACACTGCTGGATGTGCTGCCGCTTACGGCAGTTGATATGGGCGGATTCGTCGGCGCTATCTCCGGAGTAGACAGTACATTCATTTATTGGCCCGAAGGACAGTTCGAAGGTCAGAGATGTACTGATTACGGATTGACCCTCGATAAATTCATGGACGGCAAGATCCACCATATATCGATAGGGAGCGAATCCTATTATGTCAAGGGAATCCTTTACTCTCCCATGGAAGTATTATTAGTGGCGGCAATCCCTCACATAACCATCCTCCGCTCAACATATAATACTGTGGGAGGACTGCTGCTCGGTTTTATATTTATCATGGTGATATGCTTCGTCTATGTGATAAGCAATATTGAGGAAACGCTCCGCCTGTCCTTTGAAAACAAGGATACTCGGCGCATGTATCAGCATGAATCACTGAGGACAAAGGTCACCATCTCCTGTGTCCTCAGCGCTGCGGTGTTCCTCGCTCTGGCATTTTATGTACAGACGATCTTCGCTCTGAACCGTCAGATGATATCTTCAAGGAATCTGGCCGATAAGGCTGTGGTAGCCCTGGATGAGGCATATCGGACCAGAGAAGCCAAGATCGTCAGCTTCAATCAGGAGTATCTGGAAAAAGCTCAGGCGGCAGCCGAACTTTTATCCCGTAATCCCGATCTGCAGAACAGTAAGGACATAGCCCTTCTTTCCGAGGCAATGGGCGTTGAATACTTCATGCTCTTTGATAATGAAGGCAGAGAAACTGTTTCCGATTCCACTTACATCAATTTCGAGCTGTCAGCGGATCCAGACGACCAGAGCTATCCTTTCCGCAGGCTCCTGAACGGGGTGCCGTATTATATCCAGGACGCCCAGCCGGACGAACTGACGGGGAGAAACCGCCAGTACATCGGTGTTATCATGCAAAACGCCGAAGGTGAGACTGACGGGGTCCTTGCGATGTGCATAGACCCGACGCTGATGTACAGCACCCTTTTAGACACTGATCTGGACTACGTTCTGTCATCTGTCACCTCCGGCACCGCCGGGTTCGTGTACATGATCAATAAGGACGACTACACTTTTGCATGGCTGCCGTATGAGCAGTATATCGGGACAGACTCCCGTTCGATGGGACAGGATGAGTCCTGTCTTAAAGACGGAATGTTCTACAACAGCACGTTTAAGGGAACGAAATACTTCTCTTTCTGTGAGGATGTAGGAAGAGGCTGGCTGGTTATCGCTGAATCCAAACCTGCTCTCATGAGGAACAGGGCAGCATTTGCGGTGCAGTCATTTATCCTCGCCGCAGCGCTGCTCGTTATCCTTGACACGATACTCCTTCTGCATCCGGATCAGATTTATCAGGAAGCTGTGGCGGAGAATGACTTTTCGAGGATCGCCGTTACCGTATTTACAGGAGGGGGAGTAGAAAAAAAGACCAGAGAAGTCGGTACCCGATGGATGAACGGAGATATCCCGTGGGCGAGCCGAAGCGCCGATGAAAAGACCACGACCGTGATCTCCTGGATACTTTATGCCTTTGCGTTTTTCATTACGGTGCTCTATATGGCAAGGGAGATTATCCCCGGAGAGTCCGATATAATCGGCTCTATCGCCTCCTTAAACTGGAAATTCGGGCTCAATGTCTTCTCACTGACCGCTTCCATGATGGCGATATGCGTGGCGGTAACTCTGGTGAACAATATTTCCGGGATGATATCTCTGGCTGCCAGGGCTGTAAACCCGCGCACAGAGACTGTTCTAAGGCTTGTTCGCAGCACTTTTGAATATGGTTCGGTCATAGGCATGATATTTGTCTGCCTTACGCTCTTCGGAGTTAATACCACAGCGCTCTGGGCTTCGGCAGGGATTCTCTCCCTGGTCATAGGCCTCGGCTCAAAGGATCTCGTCTCGGATATCCTCAGCGGGCTGTTCCTGATATTTGAAGGAGCTTTCCAGGTAGGGGATATAGTGGAGGTGGCAGGGTATCGCGGTACCGTAGAGGATATAGGCGTACGCACCACCAAGATCATGGACAGCGAGCACAATATCAAGGTACTGTCAAACGGCGCCCTCGTCAGCGGAGTCATCAATCTGACCAGCAGGCTTTCCGTTTTCAAATTAGTCCTCGGCGTACCTTTGGATACTGACCTGAGAAAAGTCGAAAGTATACTGACGGAATCACTGCCGAATGTGGGTGAATTCATCCCTGATATTGCAGAAGGTCCCAGTTATATCGGACTTGACAAGATCGAAGAGGAGCAGATCAAGCTGGTGATCAAAGCATCCTGTAAGGAAACTGACCGCAGCCAGGCAATGAGGGATCTGAGGCATATATTAAAAGAGATCATGGATAAAAATGGCATAAAAGTAGTATCAATTGCCGGATAATTTATCCGCTGTATACCGATGATAAAATATACTGTTAAGAGGAGGATTGCACAATGTACGACCGTTGGTCACTTAATGTCCTGTACAAGGGATTGGATGATCCCAAATTTGAAGCCGACAGAAATAAACTCAGCAGATTGATCGATGAAACGATAGCTCTCGCCGATGAATGGGAAAACGACCCGAAGGCAGATGCCCACGATATGACGGTCCGTCTTATGAAGCTCGAGGAAGAAGCCACGCTTGTCGGCAGCGAGCTTATGGGCTTCTTGATGCTCACACGATCAACCGATATGAATAACGTCGCAGCTGCGAGTATGATAGGCGTCCTGCAGAGCGAGATGACAAGAACGGCCAAGGCAGAAGCGAAGTTCATAAAGCTGATCACTTCCGCAGGAGATCTCGATAAGCTGATAGCGGGCGACAGCTTCCTCGAAGAGTACCGTTTCTATTTGGCCGATGTATTCAGACAGGCCGAGCATACTCTTTCCGAAGACAGCGAAGCGATGTATTCCATCATGAACCTTACGGGAGGGAGCGCCTGGGCAAATCTTGACAGCTATCTCACTTCCACACTTAAGGTCGATTACGACGGCAGGGAGGTGAACCTTTCGACGGTCAGAAATCTGGCGTCCGATCCGGACAGGTCTGTACGCAGGGCAGCCTATGAAGCAGAGCTTTCCGCCTACCCGAAGATCATGGATCCGATCGCCCATGCGCTCAATAACATCAAGGCCCAGGTCAACAGGATGGCAAGGGAAAGAGGATATGGCTCCGCGATCGAACAGACGCTTGCCGAGTCTCATATGAAGCGCGAAACACTGGACGCCATGATCGAAGCCATGGATGAATCCATGCCTAAGTTCCGTGAATACATGAAAGCCAAAGCCAGATACATAGGAGCAGGTGAAGCTCTTTCATGGTACGATACGATCGCACCGGTAGGGAAATCCTCCAGGCGCTTCACCAAACAGGAAGCCCATCAGTATCTGCTCGACAGCTTTTCTGACTTCGATGAAGCCGAGGCAGAGATGATGGACCGCGCTTTTAAAGAGGAATGGATCGATTTCGATCCGCGCGACGGCAAGGAAGGAGGCGCTTTCTGCGCAGGGCTTCTCGGTCATAATCAGAGCCGCATCCTGACCAATTATGACGGAAGCTTTGATTCCGTCAGCACTCTGGCACATGAACTCGGCCATGCCTATCAGAACCTGCAGACCAGCAGCCATCGCCCGCTGAATCACGGAATGAGCATGCAGGTCGCCGAAACGGCATCCACCTTCAACGAGACGCATATCACCTTAAAGGCGATAAAGGAAGCAGACGGTGATGAGAAGCTTGCCCTGATCGACAGTTTCCTGGCGAACACCACCCAGGTCATCGTAGACATCTATTCCCGCTATCTCTTTGAAAAAGAGGTTTTCGAACGCTGTGAGAATGAATTCCTGATGCCTGCCCAGCTTAACGATATCATGCTGAGGGCACAGGAAGCGTCCTATGGCGATGGCCTGAAGAAGGAAGAGAGACATCCGTATATGTGGGTGTGCAAGAGCCATTACTATTCCGAATCCTTAAGCTACTATAACTTCCCTTACGCTTTCGGAGCAATGTTTGCCATGGGGCTTTACAACCAGTACCAGAATGAGGGGAAGCCCTTTGTTGCAAGATATAAGAAACTGCTTCATGACTCCACGGTGCTCTCCGTGGAGGATACCGCAGCATTGGCAGGGATCGATGTTACACGGAAAGCATTCTGGGAAGAGAGCCTTGCTTCTTTCGGAAAGCTTATCGATGAATTCATCGATCTGGTGAAATAATAAAGAGCTATGCTCCGGAGGTCTCGGAAATGCGGTCTCCGGAGCATTTTTGTATACCATCGGCTGAGGATGACCCATCCTGATTCGATTGTTTGTTCACAAAACAGTGCATAATTGTGCATTTTCTGCATAAAGAGGAGCACTGCCCCAAAAAGCCGATTATATTTGAAAGTAACGGAATTGTTACTTTTGTATCGTATCGGCTTTGATAAAAATTGAGTGAATATTTACAAATATTTTTTGATTATTTTCATATAATTTCTTCCATTTGCCGATTAACATGTCATAATAAAAGCTATCATGCTTAAGAAACGCAATATCGATATGTTAGAGGGGCCTTTATTAAAAAACATCTTATTATTCGCATTCCCCCTCATGCTTTCAAATCTGCTGCAGATCGCTTTCAATGCGGCAGACACTGTAATAGTCGGCAGATTTTCCGGTCAGCAGGCGCTTGCTGCCGTAGGCTCTACCGGCTCCATTGTCAGCCTGATGGTGTCCCTGTTTAACGGCATGTCCACAGGTGCGACCATAGTGCTGGCGCAGTCCATAGGCAGCGGTATAAGAGAGCGGATCAAAGCTTCCATCCATACCGCTTATTTCCTGGTGATATTCGGTGGGCTGATCTTAACAGGCATTGGACTTTCGATGAGCTCATATTTTCTCACTCTCACCGGTACGCCTGCTGATATCATGGACAAAGCCCTGCTGTATATGAGGATATACTTTATCGGAAGCATCCCTCTTCTTGCGTATAATGCCGGAGCAGCCATTCTCCGCGCCAAGGGAGACACAGTGCGCCCGACGGTCTTTTTGACTGTGGCGGGCATTACAAATGTCGTATTGAACCTGATCTGCGTAATATGGCTGAAAATGGGAGTTGCCGGAGTTGCCATCGCAACGGTAATCTCAGAGAGCATCTCGGCAGTTCTGATCGCCAACACGCTGATGCATGAAAATGACGATACCCGTCTGATCCTAAAGGATATCAGCCTTGACGTGCCTGCGCTGAAAAGGATCCTTGCCATAGGGATCCCTGCCGGACTGCAGGGTATGATGTGGGCAATATCCAACGTGGCTGTACAGAGTTCCATCAACTCTTTCGGTTCCGTAACCGTAGCCGGCAACACTGCAGCGGCAAATGTAGAGCAGTTCGTCAATATAGGCATGGGTTGTTTCAACCAGTCCTGCATGACCTTCACTTCCCAGAATGCGGGCGCAAAAGACTGCAAACGCATAAAGCAGATACTCAGGCTTACCACGGTCCTTATCACAGCGGTCACATTCACCATAGGCTCGTTCATCTTCTGGCAGGACGATTTTATCCTGTCGCTTTATACGAATGATCCTGCGGTCATAGAAGTCGGAAAAGTAAGGATAGCGTATGTCATTTTCTGGCTGTTCCTGAACGGTATACTCGATATTCCCGCGGCCTCTATGAGAGGCATGGGCTACAGCGCTGTCCCGACGAGCCTGATGCTGATAGGCATAGTCGGCGTACGCATCGGATGGCTCAGGCTGTACTGGGCGTCCCATCGCACGCTGGAGGTGCTTTATATGTGCTATCCGCTGTCATGGTCTGTCACGATCGTGCTGCAGTTCACTCTGTGGATAATCTTCTACCGCAAATTTGTCAGAGACTGTCAGATAAGCGCTGCCGCGGGCAATCCTCAATAAGTGTAATAACCGCCTGAAAAACTGTCTGTATCAGCCGGCCCGCGACGGGCCGGCTTAAATATACCGCCAGGAAAGACAGGGAATCATTTCCCCGGCTGATGCGTAGACACTGCGCAACATTAAGCATTGCTTAAACTTGCCTCGGATATTTGAAAAAAAGATATCAGAGATATATTATTTAAAGGGATAATATAAAATGAGAATACTGTTATCGAAAGGGAGTATATGAAAGGCCTAGCAGAACTTACCGAGGAGATGGAGCATGAGTACATCGGAACGGTAAATGTATTCACTACAGTCGACTTTCTCGAACTTGTCCAGCTGGATGGCGTAAGCTCTTATTACGGAGAGTATTACGGTCAGTATCATGATGGGGACCAGCTTACGGATGAGAGAGTCGTACTTAACGAGGAAGATATCGCTTCGCATCTCGGAGACTATCCTTATGTAGTCTGGTTCGGTGATATCGTGCCCGTTGAAGAGGGCGGCGATTACAATTACGAGATGGAAGAATAGCTCTTTCCTAAAAAGAAGAGATTAAAATGCGAAGTTATGAGACCGGAAACTTCCTTAAGGAAAAAGACCGCTTACGCGGTCTTTTTTATTCACGAAAACGGTAGTTTCTATTCCTGCGGTAGCTGAACGTCCAATCCGAATTCGTCCTTGAGCAGCTGCTGCAGCTCGGCTCTGTCCTTGAGATCCTTCTCCGTAACCTCTCCGTTCATGCGGTAGGTATAGTGCATGTCAGTGAGAGCCTTGCTTCCGCCGGGCAGTGTAAGATTGATCGTCCTCCTCTTTCGGAATCCGGATTCAGGATTGGCGCCCATATAGTAATTGAGCGGAATGAAATCAGCCGGGATCGTTTCCCTGTGTTCGAATTTCTGGGAATCGAACCAATTCCCGTCCCTGCAGCCCTGTATTATGCACCAGTCATCTTCAAAGCGGAAACGGAATTTTTCCCCGTTCATGAAGTTCTGTTCGCCTTCCCTGAGCTCCATTGCTCCCTTCGGTCCGGGGCCGCCGAAACCTACGTCGCAGAACCATTCCTTTCCCTCGGCTTTGGCAAGTATTGCCATATGCGTGATGAAACTGGTAGGTCTGCCGGCCCATGCGCCTCTTACCCCGAGCAGATATGTTTCAAAACCCAAAGCCTGCAGCAGGGCGTTGAAACAGGTATTCATTTCAAAGCAGTAACCGCCGCGCCTGTCCTCCACGATCTTCTTGTAAAGATCGTCCTCTTCCAATGAGGGGCACTGATGAAAATCGCTTGTGGTCAGTGTGTCGAAGGGCACTGTAGACACATGAGCCCTGACGAGCGCGTCCAAGGTCGCTCCGGTAAGCTCTCTGCTGCCGTCATAGTTGATCCTCTTGAGATAGTTCTCGACTTGCTGAGTATCCATTGCTGTTCTCCTTTTATGTAGATTTATACTTTAGTTTGATCACCGAACGGACTGTGTTTCAATGATTGTATTCTATCATGAACTCTATCACCAATAAAGGTCTGACCGTGGATTTTTGCTGTTCTGCCGAAGGTGTTCAATTTATCCTGTTTACCCCGCTGAAATGTCCGGAATGCCTTCAAGTAAACGTGAAACTGGCAACACGGATTAATGTTATAATATTGCCGAAATCAAAATGCTGTTTGCCCTAGAGCAGCAGTTTCCCGGGAAATAAGCGGAGCAATTCAGACCGTAAGCTCGGGATTACTGATATTCTGAAGGTATTATCATAATATCTGATGGGATAAACAGGACTATACGCCAAAACGGATTCGGAGCAGACACGCTTATGATCATCAGGGATTTTGGAGACAGGTCAAAGAAAACAGTCATAATGCTTCACGGAGGCGGGCTTTCATGGTGGAATTACAAGCCGCTGATCCCGTTCATTGAGACCGATTATCACATTGTCCTTCCCGTGCTGGACGGTCATGCGGGAAGCGACAGGCCGTTTACTTCGATTGAAGACAACGCGCGTGAGATCGTCGATTATATCGACGAACAGTACGCCGGTCACGTTTTCCTTATCGGGGGACTGTCACTGGGCGGACAGGTGCTCCTGGAAATGATCTCTTTGCGTCATGATATCTGCAGCTTTGCTATTGTAGAGAGTGCCCTCGTCATCCCGATGAGGATCACCGGCTCTTTGATAGATGCAGCTGTTAAAATGAGCTACCCGCT
Source organism: Eubacteriales bacterium (assembly GCA_024685545.1). Lineage (GTDB taxonomy): Bacteria > Bacillota > Clostridia > Eubacteriales > Anaerofustaceae > JAAYHF01. The sequence goes on from JAIKVR010000056.1 coordinate 15,729, forward strand.
TGTGTCCAGGAAGTGGTTCGCGAAATTGCAGTTCCTCTCTCTCGGGCTGCCTGATGAGTTATTTGAAGATTATTTCCGTGACACGGTAAGGATAGCGAGGCCGGATATGACGGCTTTCCTGAAAGCAAATGCCGCATATTCCGTAAAAGATTCCCTGCGTAATGTAAAAGGGAAGGTGCTTATAACCGCCGGGGGAAAAGAGCCGTTCACGGTAAAACGCTCCGCAAAGCTGCTGCATGAGACAATACAAGGCAGCAGACTGAATATCGTTCCCGGATATATCCATGGAGAGCTCAGTATCTCTCACCCCGATAAGTACGCCGAGCTCATGAGAGAACTGACCGGATAAGATGCCTCAGGTTTTCCTTAATGCATGAACATATATTGATTCTTCTCATATTTTACATGATATAATAATTCTATATCAGGAGGTCAACGCCATGATGGATCTGGCAGCATTGAGAATCAATAAAGGTACGATCAGAAACAAGAACGGCCTTAAATACGTCTCTATGGTCTATCCTGCGGGATGGGATATCAACATAACCAGGAACAACGACCATTACTGCGGCTACGGGAGCCCCTTTTATTTCCATATCAATTTCAAATCTCCTGACAGGCTGGCGACCTTTACATATATTACTTCCATGTCATACTCCTGGGACAATATGAGCGACAGCGAGGAACTGATAGTAAACGATTACGGAGAGCTCATGTTCGCCTTTAAAAACGTTGAGACTTATCTGGACAGGCGCATCGCATGGCAGTTCAAGGACAGCGATATAAACTACAGTTTCTTCAGGCAGATCGATTACGCGAATAACAGGGAGAAACAGGATAAGCTGTACGATGAAGTGCTCGAGGGCTATAAGAAGAATTATCCTCAAAGGGTGCTGGACGGCGTTTATCGTAAAGGTGCCGTCAGATTATACAAATACATATATAACGGGATGCTGCGTGTCAGGGCCCTGTCATGCATCGTGGAAGCCGAAAAATGGACAGACTGGAGAGAGGCCGAGTTCCCATTCGGGATGAGCGTGACCGAGCCTTTGGCGAAAAGGCTTTTCCCAGGGCTCAAATACGACGGTGCCAACCAGCGCTATATCTATACCCTCGCCTCACAGACCGATTGGAGAACCTGTGCGAATCTCAGTCTGGATTGTCCAGAGGAAGACTTTGATGAGCTCTATGCGTCGCTTATGCTTCCCGCGATGAACAGCGGCGTCTGTGTTGATGACGAGCTTCAGCGGGAGATGGACGAAAGACAGAGCGAGATCAATGCGTACAACCGCCGCAAAAGAGCTCAGGATGAGATCCTGTGGTCGTCCAGTGCGCAATCGGAGAAATCGGAGGAGAGTAACTCAAGTTCTGATCAGAACTTTTATCAGAAATCCAGTCAGACCCGTAATGAGGAAAGCAGCTTCGCCGATCCGGCATATCAGAATTCAGATGATGTGAGCGGCAGTGTTAATGATAAACAGGGCAGCGTGTTCGTTGTTCGTTCCACGGATAAATATGCCTGGAGAAAAGGCAATCAGATAATCACCACCAATGACCCTAACTACAGCCCGGGTCTCGACTGGGAAAGGCTTGAAAAGAAGTGATCGTTCCGCGATGAAATGCCAGAATATCACCGCCGAGACTATAGACAGTTTGGTCAGAGAAGACCGGGAATGCATTCAGCTATGAAGAATAACAAAGGCGTTCTATCCATTATCGCGGTAACACTATTGGGCTGTTTGGCGATGACGGTCACAGACGCGTATATCCGTCCGCCGTACGCAGTGAAATCCCTTGTTAAAGCGGTCCTCTTTCTCATCCTGCCTATTCTGGCAATTCCGAGAAAAGACGGAGAAGCACGAAAGAAGCTCCTTCTTCCCGACAGAAAGGGAATCGTGGTCTCGATCTCTTTGGGAGCAGCTGTATATGCCCTGATCCTCGGGGCATTTCTGTTTATCCGCCGCTATTATGATTTTTCAGGCATCCCCGCATTGCTTGAGGCAAACGTCGGGGTAAAAAAAGATAACTTCCTGTTAGTGTCGCTGTATATTGCGGTTTGCAATTCTTTTCTGGAAGAATACTTCTTCCGCCGATTCGCCTTTCTGGAGCTCAGGGAACGATGGGGCAGGCTTACGGCATATCTTTTCTCATCGCTTTCTTTCGCAGCCTATCACATAGCGATGATGAACGGATGGTTTTCTCCCGCTGTTTTTATCCTTGCGATAATCGGTTTAGCCGTTGGCGGGGCTATGTTCGATCTTCTTGACGAAAAGGGCGGGAGTATCATGAACTCATGGATGGTGCATATGTTCGCCAATCTGGCGATCAATACCGTCGGATGCATATTGTTGGGAATAATTTAAAAAAGAGCCCTTGCGGGCTCTTTACGGTGATCTCCGAAAGACAGACCTTGAATCTGGCTGAAGGAGGTCAGTTCATGCTCTGATGGATTTTATTTGTTCTTGAATACCAGCTGAGCGTAATCATGGAAAGCTGCTCTCCAGACTCTCCATTCATGGTATCCGGGATATATCTTCTGGATGTAATTGATTCCTTTTTCCTTGCAGGCTTCCCCTTCTTTCTCGAACAGCGGCAGCGACACCTCATGATCGCCTATAGCACCGAAGAATGGATTGACCTCCCTGTTGAATGTCTCCGCATCGTTGAGCACTTCTGTCCAGGGTTGCGGGGTGGGCGGCTGGTTCGGCATGACGGGATAGGTGTAGCCGGTAAACAGTCCTGCGGACCCGAATACATCATAATGCTCCATGATCATGCGTCCCGCAAGCAGAGATCCCATGGAAAGTCCGGCTACAGCGCGGTGCGTTTTGTCAGGGATCGTGCGGTAATGCGAGTCGATGAACGGGATGGAATCCTTTATCAGCATGTCGTTGAACTGATCTGTGGCCTCCTTTATGACTCCGTCTTTGTTGACCTGCATCATGGCATTGTTCATGACGATGATGAAAGGCTCGCATTTCCCTTCAGCAAGCAGGTTGTCCATAATGAAATTGACTTTTCCCAGATTCACCCAGCAGGTCTCGTTCTCACCGCCTCCGTGCTGCAGATAGAGCACAGGGTACCTGGTGGTAAGGTCGTCTCTGTATTTCGGCGGAGTATATACATAACAGCATTCGGTCTCTCCGGTCACGGTGGAGTTGAAGTACTCCATCGAGACAGTCCCGTGCGGCACGTCCTTTATCAGCAGGAAATCCTGATCCACATCAGGTACCTCGATAATATTGATGCCGTATCCCCAGCCGTAGCCTATCGGGGCCAGAGGATTGATGACCCTGACGCCGTCCACATAGAAGATCAGCTGCTTCTGACCCGGTTCATCGTACTGGATAACGCCGCTCCACATGCCGTCATCGTCCTTTTCCAGATCTACCATGTGATCTGGATAACCCGCAGTGACTTCGGTGGCTGTCGGTCCGTAGAGACAGACTTTGACCTTTCCGTCAGCAAGGACTTCCGTCCCCACCAGCCTCTTGTTTTTTAAATTCCTGTTTACTATGCTGGGTACAAGCTGTCTGTTGAATCCGATAGAACGGGATTCGAATGTCTGATTCTTAAGAAATTTTTCCGGAATATTCATTCTGTATCCTTTCCGCGGCAATACCGCTGTGATCTGTTTTAAGTATAACATAATTGAGCCGGAAGGCATCGGATATAATGCGGTCTTGTTTTTCACAGGAGATGGTATAATCACAGTATGCGAAGTATGCATGCGGCATTTCACGGACAGGTATTCATATCTATGCAATGTGGAATAATGAAAGGAAGTCTGACGGCATCGCGTAAAGGTTTGGAGGAAAAATGAAAGAATACAGAGTAATAGAGGCGGACAAGAAAAACGCCGAAGAAATAATGAACGATATGGCTCAAAACGGATGGGAAGTGGTGGATGTGACATATTGGACCAAATGGGACGTGTGCCTTCTGATCACTTTCGTGCGTGAACGCCGCAATGACCTTTACGATTGATCCTGAACATACAGAACCGATCGGTCTGTGCAGGTACAGATCTTGCCGGTGCCGGACACCGGCAGACAGTCTGTTTCCGTTGACCGTCTGACCAACGGTCCGGTCGCAGTGTCTGCCTAAACGATGGTTGCAATTTGATGACAAACTGATCATTGACCTGAAGAAAAAGGAGAACAGATGAAAAGAAGCGAGATAAATAAAGCCCTGAAAGAGATGGAGGACATGTGCTCGAAACACGGGTTCGTTTTGCCTCCTTTCTGCAGTTTCACGCCGGAGAAATGGGAGACCCTCGGGCATGAATATGATGAGATCCGGGAGTGTATGCTGGGCTGGGATATAACGGATTACGGCAAAGGTGATTTTGACCATTTCGGATTCTCTCTCATCACGCTGAGAAACGGCAGCCGCAGGATGCCGGATAAATATCCCAAAGTCTATGCGGAAAAGCTGCTCTATCTGAAAGACGGACAGTATGCGCCGAATCATTTCCATTGGTTCAAAACGGAGGACATCATCAATCGCGGTGGCGGGAATGTCCTTATACGGGTCTATAACAGCTTGGAAAACGAAGATATCGATTACAGCGGCATCGTCACCGTTCATACGGACGGCCGCACATATCAGGTCCCTGCAGGAACCCAGGTCTGCCTTGCTCCCGGAGAGAGCATCCATATACAGCAGAGGCTCTATCATGATTTCACGGTAGAGGAAGGCAGCGGGCCGGTGTTGCTGGGGGAGGTCAGCCAGTGCAATGACGACAATACCGATAACCGCTTCAATCCTCAGGTAGGCCGTTTCCCGACGATCGAAGAGGACGAAGCCCCGTACAGGCTTTTATGCAACGAATATCCTGAAGCGAGGGACTGAAGATGACAGACGTAGTGGCTTTGGGCGAGCTGCTGATAGACTTTATGACGGACAAAACGGATGAAGCAGGATACCCGACTATGACAGCCCATCCTGGCGGAGCCCCGGCAAATTTTCTGGCGGCTTTATCGAAGTACGGTATGAAAACAGCTTTCATCGGCAAGGTGGGGGACGATTATTTCGGACGGCTGCTTAAGAGAACGTTAGAAGGATACGGAATACAGACCAGAGGCCTTATCGTTGATAAGGATTATTTTACTACACTGGCCTTCGTTACCCTGGACGAAAGCGGCGAGCGTTCCTTCAGCTTTGCCCGCAAGCCGGGAGCGGATATCTGCATTACTCCTGAAGAAATAGACTATACCATTATAGATGAAGCCAGAGTGCTGCATTTCGGTTCCCTGTCTCTGACAAACGAGCCTGCCCGTTCATCGACCAGGGCTGCGGTGGATTACGCAAAGGGACGGGAGAAACTCATCAGCTTTGACCCGAATCTACGCGAGCCTTTGTGGAATGACATGGATGAATGCAGGGATCAGATGCTTTGGGGCCTGCAACAAGCTGATATCGTTAAGATCTCTGACGATGAGGTGAGCTTTCTTTTCGGATGCGGGCCCGAGGAAGGAGCGGAAAAGCTTCTCGGGGGGTACGGAGCAAAGCTGGTGATGGTAACGATGGCTGCAAAAGGGTCTTTCATCGCTAACAGGAGAGGCTGTGTCTATATTCCCGCGATCAAGGCTATCCAGATCGATTCGACCGGGGCAGGGGATATCTTCGGAGGCGCTGCAATGTCAAGGCTGTTGAAATACAGTGTTCCTGCCGAGAGTCTTGACGTATCGGAACTGAATAGTGTAGGCTGCTATGCCAATGCCGCCGCCGGAATATCGGTCGAACGTTCCGGCGGGATGCCGAGCATACCGGATAATGACGAGGTCATAAGCCGGATGGCGGCAGAGCGTGAGTGACGGCATAGGGTTATCCGGGCCCTATAGCCCGATAGAAGCTTGGATGAGATATGGATGCTAAGGATCTAACCGGCAAAATTGAAGAAGCGTACCTGGTCCTAAGGCACTGCGAGCTCTGCGAGAGAAGATGCAGAGTCGACAGGACTGCAGGAGAGACCGGGATATGCGGCATGACTGATGAGCTTAAGGCGGCCCGTGCTGCACTGCATTTCTGGGAAGAGCCGTTCATAAGCGGCGACAGCGGATCAGGAGCTGTTTTTTTCTCAGGGTGTTCTTTGAAATGTGTTTTCTGCCAAAATCATGATATCTCCACCGTAGGCTTCGGAAAAAAGATCGCCCTTGACAGACTTGCCGATATCTATATCGAGCTTCAGCTTAAAGGTGCCAGCAATATCAACCTTATCACCCCGACGCATTATATACCGCAGGTAATGGAGAGTATTCGGCGTGCGAGGTCAGGAGAGGATACATACGATACAAAACTTGTTATCCCGGTCGTCTACAATACATCGAGCTATGAAAACAGATACTACCTGTCGCTGCTGGACGATACCGTGGATATTTATCTTGCCGACCTCAAGTATTACTCGGACGGACTCTCTTCGAAATATTCCAGAGCTCCGCATTATTTTGAGACAGCTTTCGGCAATATAGAGGAGATGGTAAGGCAAAAGCCTCTGTCATTCAATGGTGCCGGTATGATGAGAAGCGGCGTGGTGATAAGGATACTTCTGCTGCCGGGGGCGCTTATCGACGCTAAGCTGGTGCTCAAAAAAGCATACGAGCGCTTCGGTGAAAATGTATGGTACTCGCTGATGGGGCAGTATACGCCAATCGCAGAGACTGTATTCCCGGAGCTCAACAGGAAGGTCTCCAAAGCAGAATACGATTCGTTCATCGACTTCGCCAGACAGCTGAATATCGGGAACTGCCTGATGCAGACGGGAGGGGCAGATGAAAAGAGCTTTATCCCGCCGTTCGACCTTGAAGGCGTATGATACAGACAAAATCCAAAAAAAAGAAAAACCCCGCTTTGTAGCGGGGTTTGTTAATACAGATTCTTTTAATCTAGAACTCCAGATATCTCTTTCTGGAAGCTCTGTACAGTTCCTCCTCGAAGGGGAAGCATCCTGCGGTGTAGTTTACCTTGAATTTCTTGCCAGGTACGCAGTGGGTATCGACGAACTTGTCGGCGGCTTCCCTCTGCTCTGCGTCTGTCATATTTGCAGGCAGGTTCACGGTGAGGGTGAGGATGATCTTGTCGCCGTAACCCTCGAACAGCTTATCGACATCGTTCATGGGCTGAGGCCCCCATGACTGCCATCCGCCGTCTATGTAGCACTGTATCCTGCTCTCATTATGTCCGCAGGAATGCATGTCTGCTGCAATGCCTCTGGACCTGAGATGATCCGTAAATCTTCTCATGTAAGGCACGATCATATTGTTTGCTGCATCTTCGGAGAAGAAGGGCGATTGCTGGCTGCCCCAGTCGTCGTGCTGGTTGAACATGTCGACCTGAGGGAAGTATTCAGCGAACTTGTCTGCGATCTTTTCGTAAACTGCTGTAGTCTTGTCGAAGAGTGCCTTGAGGGCATCTTCCTGATCCTCGTCGATCAGGGCCATTGCGGCATTTTCGAATCCCATGAAGGAGATCAGGCGTTCGAACCATGCACCGTTGAGCATATACGTGAGTACCCACTTGTCATCCTGCAGGTATGTCTCAGCGTCTTTTCTGCCGCCTTCCCAGTCCCAGCTGTCAACATCGGGGAATTTGATGACCTTTTCCCAGTCATTGGCGTTTTCAAGGGGATGGGGATAATCAGGATCTTCCATGGAACCGCCGGCTGTAGGCACAAATTTCCACTTTATGCCGAACATATCGATGCCGTCGTAAAGCGGATCGTTTTTCATCCTGTCTGCAGTGGTTCCGTCATAGACGAAATGACGGGCGACGTTGTCGGGGATTAAAGACGGGCAGAAAGTCTGCGCTCCGGTTCTTCCTCCGCATGCCCACAGCGGATGATCTTCTTCATACAGCATGCGAAGATTTTCCTTGTCCGTGATCGGACGGTCATATTCTCTGGTTACGAGTCCTCCTCTGCCAGGGATCTCTTTGACGACTTTCAGTTCTGATTCACTGAATGGAATCTTGTTCATTGTGCTCTCCCTTTTATGATGTTTATTCTGTTAACAGTTTATCAGATATTCTGTTCAGTTCATCGATTCCTGTTTAAAGATTCTAAATTTCGCATGTTAACAATATCATCTATCGTCTTGTTGTGTATGCGGTCAGAAAGGAAAAAAGACATCTCTGAATGTACCGGAAATGTCTTTTTTTGAACAATGGCTGCAGCGCTTGCGTTATTCCTCGATAAAGGAAAACCCCGCTTCCAGGGATATCTCCCTGAAGGTCTCGATCATGTCCAGTCCGTAGTCACCGAGATTTTCAGCTAAAGCCTGGCTGTCTATGAGTATGATCACGCTCCCGCGAGGCATCTCTCCCAGACAGTCCGCCAGCGCGTCCAGGTTTTCCCCGAAATACTCAGGAAGCCTCATGACGCTTTTCAGATATGAATAGGCAGCGGATCTGTCCGTCATTTTATTCGCATTGAGGATGATTATCTCCATTTTTATTCCTCCCCGTACAATAATTCAAAGGATCCGTAATGGTCTGCGGTATAGTAGATCAGCCCGTCGTTGGAAAATACGATTCTCTTCGATCCCCGTTCGCTTTTGCCCAGTGTGTCTATATCGCACTCGTACCAGGTTCTCCCGTTCTTTTTGGGAAGCTTCCCCTCTCTGTTTGAAAAAACATCGCCTCCGATGGCTGCTCCCTCAATGTATTTCTCCACGCTTCCGCCGCTCCAGCCGGCATCTCTTGCTTCGCTCTTTGTGACGAAATTGCCTGGGAGTTTTCCGTAGATATGTATGTACAGTGCAACATGTTCCTTGTCATAATAGCTGCCTTTTTCATCGAGAGACTCAGTAAGGCCTGAATCGCCGGGATCGCTTGGCTGTGCCGGCGAAGGCGGAGTCTGCGAAGGGTCACCGTGCCCTCCGGACAGCTTATAGCCTAATGCGAAGGCTGCTATTACGAGCACTGCGACTAAAAGCAGCTGCAACGTTCTGTTCCTTTTCAAACTATCCTCCTGGAAGAAGATCTGCTGTAAGTCCATTATAGCCTTATTTCCGTTATTATCGCCAAAAAACAATTTGATATGATAAGATTTGCCCGAACAGGCAGGTGTTTTCACATATGATCAGCCGGCTGTGAAAGAATTTGTTCCGTACGATACTTTTCGTAGCACTGTATGCAAGGTTGTGTGCAGACGAAAAAAGCGCTGTATTTACAGCGCTTTTTTTACGGATTTGTTGTCATTATGCATTTTTCATCGTTTCTGCATATCGCTTGAGGAGGGTCTTAATGATACAGACGCAAGAGAGTGTGTAAGGATATCGTAATCCAATCATCAATCGATATCAACGACCGTATACGTGGTAGTGCCTACTCCAAGAGCCTCGGCTGCCTCAACGGTATGGATCCCGTGGCGGGATTCCATCCTTTCGATGAGTGCTTTCTTTCCCGGATCATCGGAAGCGTATACCATGTCTACGCAGGCTTTGTCCAGTGCAACCGGGTCTGTGGAAGCGAGGATCCCGATATCTCCCATCTCCGGATCTTTGGGATGGGAATCGCAGTCGCAGTCAACGGACAGCTTATTGGCTACGTTGATATAAACTATGTTCTCTTTCCCCATGTAATCGACCACCGCTTTATCCGCTTCAGCCATGGATTCAAGGAATACGTCCTGTTCTGTTCCAAACATATTGCCCGAATCGCTGCCTCCGGCATGGATATGTCCTTTGCCTCTCGCGGAGGCTACCCCGATGGACATGTTCTTAAGTGCACCGCCGAACCCGCCCATGGCATGCCCCTTGAAGTGAGAGAGCATGAGCATTGAACCGTAGTTCTTGAGGTGATCTCCGACATAGTTCTCCTTCAGGTGCTTTCCTCCGTTTACGGGAAGAGCCATATCGCCCTCCTCATCCATCAGGTCACAAGGTGCAATCGCATAAAAACCGTGATCCTTGATGGTCTGCCAATGTTGTGCGCTGTCATGTCGTTTGCCCGGATAAGCCGTGTTGCATTCGACGATCGTTCCTTTGATCTCCCTGACGAGAGGGGCTATGAGCGCAGGATCCAGGAAATTGTGCCCTCCGGGTTCTCCCGTGGAAATCTTCACCGCCACCTTATCTTTAAGTGTTACGCCCAGCGCTTTATAGATCTTTTTTAACGAGGCGGGAGTGATCTCTTTTGTGAAATAAACTGTCGCCATATA
>JAIKVR010000063.1 GCA_024685545.1 Eubacteriales bacterium
GCCGAGGTCCTGCCTTTGGATGAGACGTCTTCGGTCATTATCTCTTCATCAGGCTCCAGTGCATTGACCTCGCTTTCTTCCGATCCGGTCCGGATCGCTTCATCCTCATCCGTCTCTTCGTTCTGTGAGGGGATCTCAATTGCCTGCGGGCAGGACTCTTTACTTTCTGAAAGAGCAGAAGGCTCTGTTTTGCCGCATCCCGCAGCAGCCAGCAGTATCAGTGTCAGAAAAATGATCCATATTCTTTTCATAAGGATGACCTCCTTTATTGCCAGTTTATGGATCACATGCTTAAGAAGCAAATCTGCGAATCTTTTCTTTCAGCCGGTAACAGGAAGTATGAGCTTTGGGGAGAGTGTGAGAGGGGAGAGCCTTATCCCTGACTGCCTCGACAGGGCAGACTTCCCCCTTGGCGTAAAGAATGTTTACCTTGCATCGTTCCTCTGGCGGATCAGATGCCGGTGATAGTATTCAAGCGCTTTGAGAACATACTCACCGGTCTTTTCATAGGGCACGCCGGAAGGGATATAACGCCTTGCGTCTTCGTAGGGAATGTTGATCTTCTCCTTCTGATTCGGCTTTTCCTCGCACATGATGGAGTCTATTACATCATGGGTAAGCCTGCCTTCCTTCGATAAGCCGCGCATCCTGATGGCCTGGGCATGAGACGGCGTGGCCTGAGCCATCTCTATCGCCTCAACTAGATCCGTCTGTTCGGTCTCGGTCAGATACGACAGCTCCACTGCGGGACGCAGCGCGATACGGCCCTCATCCACCATATCCAATAGCTTTGGAACGAGCTCTGTAAGGCGGATATAACGGTAAATCTGTGCCTGACTCTCACCCGATTTACTTGCAAGTTCCTGTCCGGAATATAACTTTTTATCCACTGGAGAAAAAGTTAAATCTGTCCTTTGACCCTGACGATTCATCGCCTCAAGTCTCATCTTGTACGAAAATGCCTTCTCGCTCGGCAGTATGACGGAGCGCTGGAGATTGGATTCGACCATGAGGATCACCGCTTCATCCCTGGTCAGTTCCCTGATCTCTGAGGGGATCGTCTCGATCCCCGCGATCTCGCAGGCTCTTTTCCGCCTGTGCCCCGATACGATCTCGTATCTGCCGTCCTCCTTCCTGCGAAGGGTTACGGGCGTGATGATCCCACGTTCGCGTACGCTCTCGACAAGCTGCAGCATATCCTCATCGTCTCTTACCTTGAAGGGATGATCGGGGAAATCGTCGATCTCAGAAATGGGTATATCATAGATCTTCTGGATCAGGTCTGCTTCACGCTCCTGATAGTTCATTAGGATTCCCTCCTTTCCATTTAGGCCGGATATCCGGCATGTATCGCCGCAGTATTTGTTCTCATAGTCCCTGAGAGCATTGGATTTCAGTCCATAAGTCTGATCAGCCTGTCCCAGATAACACAGATCCGCTGCAGAACCGCCGGCGGCTGGAACAGGAGGGCCGATGATTCGTTTCCCTGATACGATTCCGCAAGCCGCATTTCTGAATTGCTTTTTCCTGCGCTGCCGAACATTGTCTGACGCAGAACGTTCACCATGATACAATGTCTTTGCCTCTTAAATAATTTGTTCCCGATGCAATAAAATGAGGCCCTGCAGCGTTATCTGAATGAAAGGAGTTGAACACATGCAAACAAAAAAGGCGAACGCCTCACCGGAGAAGGATCCCTCCGCTGCGAGACTCGAAGCGCTGTTCGCGCGCCTTGCGCAAGGCGAGACTGCAGCGATCAGTCCCATTTACGACATGACCAGCAGCGCTGTATACGCTTATGCCCTGGCGATGCTGAAACACTCCTTTGACGCTGAGGATGTCCTGCATGACTGTTATCTCAGGCTGTATGCCGCTGCAGGGAACTATCGTCCGCAGGGCAAGCCGATGGCGTACCTTATCACGATTGCCCGCAATCTCTGCCTTGACCGTCTGAAGGAACGGGCTCGTTACGCAGAGCTCCCGGAAGAGACATGGGAACGGATGCTGCAGATCGATTCCATACCGGATAACCTCCAGACAGCTGAGTGGCTGCAGACCCTGAAAGAAGAAGACAGACAGATCGTCGTGCTTCACGCCGTCGCCGGTATGAAGCACAGGGAAATTGCGCAGCTCATGGAGCTCCCTCTTGCGACGGTGCTTTCCAGGTATGCCAGAGCTATGAAGAAACTCAGAAAAACGATTACTGAAAGGAATGAAGAGGAATGAAAAACGAATCCATGGAATCCAAGATCGCGGAAGCGTTTCACAGCGTGACTCCGGATATCAGAGAGACGCTCCTCTCTGAATTTAACAAAGCGGAGAAAGGAGTTATCCCAATGAACAATGAAACGAGACCAGGCAGGCAAAAGAAGCACTGGGTGCGTTACGCGGCATTGGCTGCATCTTTAATGCTTATGCTGGGACTGGGCTTTGGCGTGAAGATGATTTCCACACGGAACGCGACGCCTGACGCCTGTGTGATGATCGATGTGAATCCAAGCGTGGAGCTCTTCGTGAACAGGAAAGACGTGGTCGTCTCCGCTGAAGCGTTGAATCCTGACAGTAAAAAGCTGTTGGCGGAAATGGATCTGACCGGGACCAACGTAAACGCTGCAGTGGACACACTGATCGGCGCAATGGTCAAACAGGGTTATCTCAATGAACTTACGAATTCAGTTCTGATCACGGTGGAAAGCGAGGACAGCAGCCGCAGCCTGAGTCTGCAGGAAGCACTGAGCGCAGAGGCAAGAAACAGCATGCGCAACAGCGGACTTGAAGGCGCGATCCTCAGCCAGGCCCTGGAACACGGTGAGGAACAGACCGCGAAGAGATACGGCGTCTCTCCCGGAAAGGCGCAGCTGATCGACAGGCTTTCAGCCGCCAATCCGAGCTATGATATCGATGGATTATCCGCCCTTTCCATCAACGAGCTCTGTCTGCTGTACGGCCGCAACGCCGTGGAAGATATCCATGCGACCGGCCAATCCAGCGACAAGGCCTATATAGGAAAAGAAGCCGCTGAAGAGATTGCGTTAAGACATTCCGGGATCAGCAGAACAGACGCCGTAATGCTCGAAACAGAACTGGAATATGAGAACGGAGGTCTGGTCTATGAGGTAGAGTTCAAGGCGGGACAGAAGGAATATGAGTATCATGTCAGCGCTGTCACCGGAGAAGTCCTGAAATATGAGATCGAGGCGCGAGAGAACGACGCCGACGATGATGGCAACAAACCGACGGCACCTGGTGGACAGAATCATTCGGGATCCGGATCGGGACACCAAACACCGCCCTCTGACCCGGCACCCGCCGATCCGGTTTTGATTTCCTCCAATAAGGCTCTGAAGATTGCTCTTGAACACGCCGGAGCGGATCGCAGCAATGTCACACGGATCGAGGTTGAGCTTGACCGGGAGCACGGAACTCTCGTCTACGAAGTCGAATTCAAGTTCAATGGGTTCGAATATGACTACGAGATCGATGCTGCAACCGGCAAAATTCTTAATCATAAATCTGAGCCGGATGACTGATCTGCGTTTCGATTATCAGAGTTCAGAGCGGTTCCTCCATTTGGCAGGACCGCTCTGTTTATTTCTGACTTTAATTTTTTTGTGCATGTGTTAAAAAGCCCTCTTCCCAAGAATCAGCCGGAATAATCCGGCATCTAGCACCGCAGTATTCGTTCTCAACAGCCCCTGCGCAGTAAGCCTTAGGCATAAGGGAGATCATCAGGCGGCTGTGTGCTTCACAGCCTCATAGGAGTCTCACCTCTGCCGGGTCCTCCGCCAGCTCCTTAGAGAAGTATCATTATCCTCAGACCTGTCATCGCCCGGAGAGCAGCAGCCTCTCCTTTGCGGCACTGGATTCTCGCAGTCCTAAAGGACTTCGCGTACATGCCGTGCGGCTCATCAGTCTGATTAACGTTCCTGATGAAGTGTATATTCGGTTGTCAATGAGCACTTAAGTGATCTCCTTTCGGCAGGAGAAGCACTGCATTATGTAATGGGAATAACCTGACCGTTAATTAGGGCTCATTCTGCAAATTGACATAAAAAAACCAGTCCGTTATCAGAACGAACTGGCTGAATATTCGAAAACGTTCCCGAAGGTCACGCCGTCCCAGAGTTCGGTATCATTTCTATGAATACCTGTTCAGCGTGCCCTGACGGCGTGCAGTGCTCTCAGAGCATCCACGACGTGCTGACCCCAGTGGCTGCAGAATCCATGCTTCCACTCGAATACGGCATTTCCGTATCTCCCGGTCTCGTATTCCCTCATTCCTTTTGTCAGATCTGCTGCGATATCTGAAAGATCGTCGATCAGGTCTCCGCATACGGGATCTTCGTCGACGTACGGATCAAATACCTCCCAGTATGCCGCAGGGATCTGTTCGCTGAGTCTGACGGAAACAGCGTCTGAAATGCCCGGTGATGACTCGTTCGTTTCCGGTTCTGTTTCAGGAAGATCCATGGCAGATATATAGAGCCTCATCAGCATCTCGATAAGATGGGGAACCGTATCAGCTGTTATCACATTTTCTTCCAAAAAACAGCAGTATTCATCTGCAAGCATATAGAATTCTTTTGCTTTGTCCTTGTGCATGATTCCTCCATGTAAAGCCGGGCTTGTTTCTCTCACATCCCGCTCATAATCGTGGCGGCAATGCCGGCGCTTTCTTTTATATAATCATTCTGCTTTGTCCTTACGGAGAATTGGCCTGATGAAGCTCTTCCCAGCAGGCTGTCCATTGCCTTGATCTTCGACATATAATCGTTTTTCCCCATATGAGTGCATACAAAGTACACTTCAGAACGCATTTTGTCACGATACTTTTTGATAAAAGCTCTTACTATGGCGCAGGGCCCTTCGACCCATACCGGCATGCCTATGATCACACGGTCATAATCCTTTAATTCCGGTTCGCCTTTTATATAGACTCTGGACAAAGAGTTTTTGACGTTTACGAAACATGCTCCGATATAACCCGGAAACCCGTTTCTGTTTATACCGTCGGTGTATTCGGCAATGTCAGCCCCGGTTTTTTCCGCGATTATCTACATGACCGCCTTTGTTTTGCCGGTTCTTGAATAGTACAGGCATAAGGTTTTCATATTGTGCTCCTTAAAATGT
>JAIKVR010000031.1 GCA_024685545.1 Eubacteriales bacterium
AGGAAGAGATGAGAAATATCCGCAGCGAACAGAGAAAGAAGTCGTCTGAAGGCACCAGGGAAAGGGCCACGGAACATACCAGGCGCATAGTCAGAAAGAAAACCGATAAGGAGGTCACGCCATGACAGATCACAGTGAAAAGGCAGTCGTGACGCTGGACGATTTCGAACAGCGTCTTTTAGTCAGCGGTCTCGCCGAATATCGGGGCGATCTTATAAGGGATGAAAAGCCCACGGAGGACCTGGACGAGCTCATACTCAAGATCATCGATGCTCCGATGCAGAAGAAAAGGAGAAGAGCCGACCGTGAGGCGCGATAAGCTCTCCCGGCAGAATATCATCCTATGCTGCCTGGGCATCATTCCCGTCGTCTGGTTCGGCCTTCTTATCGCGCCGTATCTCAGCGAAGGCATGATAGGTCTGATAAAGAACTTCTCCGAGGTCATGAACGATCCATTTCAGATCACGCTCTGTGAGGACAGCCTGAGGACTGTCCTCACTTTGCTTTTTGTCTATGCGATCATCCTCGGGATATATCTTTCGTCAGAGCGCAACTACAGAAGGCGCGAGGAGCACGGTTCGGCCAAATGGGGCATACCGGAACGCATCAGCAGGAAGTATGCCACCTCCCCGAAGAGCGAAAACAAGATACTCACTCAGAACGTGTCCATCTCACTTGACGAACGCAGGCACGGACGGAATCTGAATACTCTCGTATGCGGAGGATCGGGCTCCGGCAAGACGCGCTATTTCGCCAAGCCCAACATCATGAACTGCAACACCAGCTACTGCGTCCTTGATCCCAAGGGCGAGCTGCTGGCCTCCACCGGAGCTCTTCTTAAGAAGCAGGGCTACGAGATACGAGTGCTCGACCTTGTCAACATGCACAGGTCCCACTGCTACAATCCCTTCGTCTACCTGAGGAGCGACAACGACATCCAACGACTCGTGACCAACCTGTTCAAGAACACCACGCCGAAGGGCTCCCATACGATGGATCCCTTCTGGGACCAGGCAGCTTCGATGCTGCTGTTGGCCCTGATGTTCTATCTGCATTACGAGGCGCCTCCTGAGGAACAGAACTTTCCGATGGTCATGGATATGATACGCGCCGGCGAGGTCAGGGAGGAAGACGAGTCGTACCGTTCCACCTTGGATATCCTCTTTGAACGTCTTGAGATGAGGGATCCCGAGCATATAGCTCTGAAGTATTACCGCAGCTATCGCTCCGGTGCCGGAAAAACGCTGAAGTCTATCCAGATCACACTGATGTCGCGACTGGAAAAGTACAATCTGGAGAGCCTCGCCGGCATAACCCAGACCGACGAGATGGACCTGGCGAGCCTGGGCGAAAGGAAAACGGCTCTGTTTGCCGTTATCCCGGACAACGACAGCTCCTTCAACTTCATCGTCGGAATGCTCTATACGCAGCTCTTCCAACAGCTTTACCACCAGGCGGATATCGTCCATTCGGGAAGGCTTCCGGTACACGTCCATTGTTGTCTGGACGAATTCGCTAATGTCGCTCTCCCGGAGGAGTTTGACAAGCTGCTCTCCACGATGCGTTCCCGGGGGATAAGCGTTAGCATCATCATCCAGAACCTCGCTCAGCTCAAGGCTCTGTTCGAAAAGCAGTGGGAATCCATCGTGGGCAACTGCGACGAATTTCTCTATCTCGGAGGCAACGAGCAGTCCACCCATGAATACGTGTCAAAGCTCATCGGAAAGGAGACGATCGACACCAACACCTACGGACAGTCCAGGGGCCGTAGCGGAAGCTACACCACCAACTGGCAGGTCGCGGGCCGTGAGCTCATGACGCCGGACGAGGTACGCAGGCTCGATAACCGGCATGCCCTGCTGTTCATTCGCGGGGAACACCCCGTCGAGGATCTGAAGTACGACCTTATGAAGCATCCAAACGTCGGCTCCACCACGGACGGCGGCGCCGAGCCGTACCGTCACGGCGAGGACAGGCTCAGCTTCGCTGCCTTTGAGATAGATGAAGACCTTGTAAGAAACGCCCAGACGGATCCTGTCGGCGAAGACGAGTACCTCTTCTTCAGCGAGGAGGAATTCGAGGAATTAATCCAAAAGAAAAAGGAGAAACGAAGAATTGAAGAAAACAAACGACAGCAGGCTCAATGAGCCTTCGGAATCAGGAAAGAAACTGTATAGATGCACAGCGATGATCCTCTGCTTTGCCCTGATCGCCTTTAACGCATCCGGCGTATTCGCGGAGGGAAGCGATCCTATCACCGTGATAAACAACCTCAGCGATCTCATGTTCGGACTTATCCGTGCCGTGGGGATCATCATCCTCGGCTGGGGCATCGTGCAGGTCGGCATGTCCTTCCAGAGCCACGACCCGTCTCAGCGCTCCAACGGTTTCCTGACTCTCGCGGGGGGTGTCATCATCACCTTCACGAAAGAGATATTAAATCTCATCGTGGGATGATCCGTTATCAGCTGACATTAGCAGTCCCGTCTGAGGGGACCGTTAGGAAAGGAGGATCATAAATGTCGGATAACTGGATCGTACAGAATCTTCAGAGAGCCCTTGAGGTATGGAACGAAAAGCTTTCCGAGATATGGGTGATCATCACCCAGTCGCCGGAAAGCTTCAAGGGCGGCTATGTCTGGGCCGTGATCACGGGCATCCACGGAGCGCTGCAGGCAGTCGGATATGCGCTGCTGGTGCTTTTTTTTGTCATCGGGGTCATGCGCACCTGCGGCAGCTTCGCCGAGGTGAAGAAGCCCGAACACGCCTTGAAGCTCTTTATCCGTTTTGCCCTCGCGAAAGCCCTGATAACCTACGGGCTCGAACTGATGACGTCGCTCATAAGCGTCGTTCAGGGCGTGATCGCCACCATCATGGACTCGGCGGGCCTGAACATGTCCTCTGCGGCGGTGCTGCCCGAGGAGATCGTCAGCGCGATCGAGGAGAGCGGATTCTTTGAGAGCATCCCTCTATGGGCGGTGACCATGATAGGTAGCCTGATTATCTGGGTACTGAGCTTCGTGATGATATTAAACGTGTACGGCAGATTTTTCGAGCTATATATGTACACGGCGATCGCACCTATCCCCTTGTCCGCCTTTGCGGGAGAGCCCACGCAAAACGTGGCAAAAAGCTTTCTGAAAAGCTACGCGGGTGTGTGTCTGAAAGGAGCGGTCATCGTGCTCGCCTGCATCATCTTCTCCGTGTTCGCCTCCTCCCCTCCTGCCGTAGATACGGACGCTGCTGCGGCGGCGATGGTCTGGAGCTATATCGGAGAGCTCATCTTCAACATGCTCATCCTGGTCGGTTCGGTAAAGATGGCCGACCGTATCCAAAGGGAGATGATGGGACTTTAATGAAAGAGAAAATAAAAATGAATACGTTACAGATCGAAAGCTATGAGGATATAAAAGACAGCCTTCGCGTAAGGCTGATGGATATCAGAAGGAATGCGGAGACGCTTAAGGACTGCATATATATGAACGTCGGCTGCGGACTGGCTCTCGTCGTCTATATGGAGCTTCCGGGGCAGATCGCCGAGGATGCCGTCGCCAACGTTCCCATAGGTCTTGCCTCCGGGTTTAAGGACACCTCGCCCGAGGGGATTTTCGTGGACGCTATGGAGCGTTCCGTATCCGAAAGCCGTCCGATGCTGTGCTCCCTGCAGGACATGCTGCTCGCCACGCTTTCCGGAGAAGAGCCCGAGAACTATCTGATCAGCGAAGACGCACCAGAGGATTCTCTGCTGGTGCTCACTACCGAGGACGGACGTCTCGGCGCGTCTGCGCTTTATTATCCCGGAATGAAGGAAAAGCTGTCGGAGATAGTCGGAAAGGATTATTACGTCCTTCCGAGCTCCGTTCATGAGGTCCTCATAATGCCGGTCGACGGCAGGATGACGCCCATGGAGCTGGCAAGAACGGTCAGGCAGATCAATGAAAACGAGGTAAGTGAGCAGGACACTCTGTGCAGCAGAGTCCTGCGGTATACGGCGGACACCCGTCAGCTGTGTGTGGCTGCCGACGCGGAGCGTCAAATGGAAATGGAGAGATGAGATGGAAGTAAAGATAAACCGGGAGATACGCAGCTACACGGAAGCGATGTTTTTCGGACTGTCGCTCAGACAGTTCTTTTTTTCTGTCGCGGCTCTGGCAGTTGCCGTGACGCTCTATTTTCTTCTGAAGCCTCATGTCGGAGCGGAGACCGTTTCGTGGATGTGCGTTCTCGGAGCTGCTCCCTTCGCGGCGATGGGATTCATCACATATCACGGGATGCCTGCGGAGCAGTTCATAATGGCGTGGCTGCGCTCCGAGATACTGGAACCGGATGAGCTGCTCTTCGTTCCCGAAAACGTCTACTACGAGGCTTTGAAGGATACTGTCGCAAAGAATGAAAAGGAGGCTTTAAGGAAGAATGATCAGATCCGTTAAGAATGTACAAAGCACGGACAGGGAAAAATACAGGGTCCCGAAAAAAGTCCAGGACGTGATCCCCATTAGGAGGATCTGGGCCGACGGGATCTTTCAGGTCGGCGGCAAGTATGCAAAGAGCTGGAAGTTCGCAGACATCAACTATCTTGTGGCAAGCCGTGAGGACAAGGAGAGCATGTTTTTAAGATATTCGGAGCTGCTCAATTCCCTGGACAGCGGTGCCACCACGAAAATAACCATCAACAATCACCATATGAAGAGGACGGACTTCGAGGAGTCCGTCCTCATGCCACTCAAGGACGACGGCCTTGATGGCTACCGCAAAGAATATAACCAAATGCTTCTGGACAAGGCTGCGGACGCCAACGGCATCACGCAGGAGAAGTATATAACCGTGACCGTCGCCAAGAAGAATATCGAGGACGCGCGCACGTACTTCGGCAGGTGCGGCGCTGAGCTCTCCAGACATCTGAGCGCGCTGGGTTCACGCTGCATCGAGATGAACGCCGCAGAGAAGCTTCGCGCTTTGCACGACTTCTACCGCAGCGGTGAGGAGAACGCCTTCGCCTTTGATCTGAAGGACAGCATGCGCAAAGGACACTCCTTTTTCGACTGCATCTGTCCGGACAGTATCGAAAAGCACGCTGATTATCTCAAGCTCGGAGGGAAGTATGCCAGGGTACTGTATCTCAAGGATTACGCCAACTATATCAAAGACAGCATGGTCTCCGAGCTTACGGACATGAACCGAAACATGATGCTCTCCATCGACATCATCCCTGTGCCGACCGACGAGGCGGTGCGCGAAGTCGAGAACCGTCTTCTCGGCGTGGAGACCAATATCACCAACTGGCAGAGAAAGCAGAACCAAAACAGCAACTTCTCCGCAGTCGTCCCCTACGACATGGAGCTTCAGCGAAAGGAATCCAAGGAGTTCCTGGACGACCTGACGACCAGGGATCAGCGAATGATGTTCGCCGTAATCACCATGGTCATAACGGCGGACACGAAGGAACAGATGGAGGCCGACACTCAGAGCGTCCTCGTCACGGCGAGAAAGCACATGTGCCAGATGGCTGTACTGAAATATCAGCAGCTGGACGGGCTGAATACCGTGCTTCCCATAGGGACCCGAAAGATAAACGCCTTCAGGACCCTGACTACCGAGAGCCTGGCGGTATTCATCCCGTTCAAGGTGCAGGAGATCATGGACAAGGGCGGCATCTATTTCGGAGAGAACGCGATCTCCCATAACCTCATCATGTGCAACAAAGAGAATCTTCTGAATCAGTCGGCGTTCGTTCTAGGCGTTCCGGGCTCCGGCAAGTCCTTCAGCGTCAAGGAGCTGATAGCTTTTCTGATACTCAATACCGAGGATGACATCCTCATCTGCGACCCTGAAGGCGAATACGCGCCTCTTATCGAGGCCATGGGAGACATCGGCTCCGTTGTAAGAGTCTCAGCCGGAGGAAGCGACCGTCTCAACGCCATGTATATGGTCGACGGCTACGGAGAGAACAATCCCATAGTGGTCAAGTCCGAGTTCATCATGTCCCTGATCGAGCAGATCGACAAAAAGGGTGTAGGCCCGCAGCATAAGTCCATCATCGACAGGTGCATCACCAACGTATACCGCAACGCCTACGGGACAGGGACCGTTCCCACGCTGTGCACGCTTCGCGAAATGCTGATTGATCAGCCTGAGCCCGAGGCAAAGGAGATCGCTTTGTCCCTCGAGCTTTATACGACCGGATCTCTGGACATCTTCGGTCATCAGAGCAATGTGGATCTGGACAGGCGCGTGGTCGTGTTCGACATCCACGGACTCGGCGCCCAGCTGAAGCCTACGGGGCTGCTGGTGATCACCGACACCATGCTGAACAGGGTCACTTTAAACTGGAAGAACGGCAAG
>JAIKVR010000042.1 GCA_024685545.1 Eubacteriales bacterium
ACTCAGGTGGATGACGAGGTCAAAGACAGCAATGTCGCCAAAAAGACGATCGCCGACGCTATCGAGAATTATCAGAATAAGCTGAACAAAAACTGAGGATAATATAAAACTGCACCCCCATATGCATTTTTATTGAGCGCAGAAACTGGTGTGTATGGTCAAGATAAGCCATACACACCGGTTTCATTTTTACATGCCGCAGTTGTGTTGAGAGGTCAGGTTGAATGTTACGCCATGTGCATTCAGATTACGCATGAGGATGGCTGTGACAAGGTGCAAATGACGCCGCCATGGCTTCGTCAGCAAATCAGAGATTTGATAACCCAGCAGAACAAGTAAATACTGCTGTACTTACTTCGAGGCGGTTTAGCAACTGTACGGATGGATATTTCATTTATGATAATAAGATTTACTCTACTTGTATTTTTGCCATAACAATTAACAACAGCTCGTGAGATTCCTCCCCCGAGCTGTTGTCGATTTACTATTTTGTTGTACAGATCCTGTTCTTCGTGTCTGCGTTCTGCGCGTTTAGCATGCTTTTCCCATGTTTTGATCGTCTATTCCTGCAGATATCGGATCAGCGGTTCCAGATACTGCCGCTCGACTCATGTTTCTAGTGCGTTGAAGTATTCCCTGCGGTCCTCTTCATGGATGATGATCGATGATCGGTGGATAATCGTTCAGAAGCAACATATAGTTCATGACGAGCAGACCCGTATGCCCGTTACCATCCGCAAAGGGATGGATGTTTTCATACTTTGCATGAAAGTATGCAGCAGCGGTCAGCGCCTTTTCTTTTGGAATTCCCTTTCAACTCAGCCAAGAGCTCAGAAATCTCCTCCTGCACATCCTCTGGTGAAGCGCCAATCTCTCCCTGCCCGGTCACATAGTCGTGCTTTTTATACTCTCCGGGACGCTCACCGAGCGGCCAGCGGCGGGTATCATAGGTGTTCAGAGTTATGAAACTCTTTTAACAACGTTTCGTTCAGTGTGCGGCGATACGTTGCCGTATGTAAGCTGCAGCGTTGAAACAGGAATCCCCCGCTTCTCTAAATGGCTGGAGTGTTAAATCACTATTTCGTCATGAAAAGTATTCCCATACAGTTAGGTCCGCAGTGACTGGTTATCGTACAGCTGGCTGAGGCCCTGTATATGTTTTCGAACTTTCCTATGCTTTTCAGTTCTTTGAGGATTGCTTCCTCGGTTTTCGTTTCCAGTGTGGTACTTGTGAAGAATAATCTGGAATAGTCTATGTTGTCGTATTTATCCAGCTGGTCATGAATGTATTTGATCGCGCATGACGTATAATCTCCGCGGTACTTATTGCCGACATCCATGACGCCTTTATCCTGATGTACCTCAATGCAGGGCTTGATTTTGAGCAGGTTTGCTCCGAAAGCGGCAGCTGCAGAGCACCTGCCTCCGGCGGCAAGAAATGAAAGATCACTCAGAATGAAACTGGTGTGAACGTTCATCCTGAGTTCGTTCAGCTTCTCCGCGATTTCCTTTGCCCCTAAGCCTTCTTTGATCATATCTGCGGCTTTCAACACCAGAAGCCCGCAACCGCTGGAGAGATTGTGAGAATCGACACAGTATACTCCTTCCAATTCTCTGGAGGCGAGCACAGCATTCTGGTAAGTGCTTGAAAACCCGGAGGAAAGATTGATATGAATCACTTCATCGTATTGTTCTTTCAGCTCTGAAAAGAACGTGAGATAATCGGACACATTGGCGGCGGCTGTTTTGGGAAGGACCTTTTTTTCAATATAGATTCTTTCTATATCCTTGGCAGTAATGGTCTGGGAATCGATATATTCTTCTCCATCGACAGTAATGTGGAAAAACATCCTGTGCACGTCATTTTCTTCTATTAGTTCTTCAGTAAGGTCACATGTGCTGTCGGCGCTGAGCGCGATCTTTTGTCCCATATATTATCCTTTATAGGTATTTAAGCATAAAAAAATGGCAGGGGTAGAAGGATTCGAACCCTCGACACATGGTTTTGGAGACCATTGCTCTACCAACTGAGCTATGCCCCTACCGCGTTAAAAAGTATATAATAATGATATAACAAAGTCAAGGAATTAGCTTTGATTATTTGGGCTGCAATTTACTTTATTATTACTTTAAAGCCGTTGTATAATTAGTTTTGATGTAACAGAGGGCATTATGAGCGCCAGATTGCTTATAGACTTAAACAAAATAAGGGAAAACGCGATTGCGGTAAATAATGTCTGCCGGGGCGCTGGGATTAGCGTTGCTGCAGTTACTAAAATGCACCGCGCTGATCCTAATATCTGCAGGGCAATTCTGTCATCAGGAATCGGCATCCTTGCGGATTCCCGCCTGCAGAACCTGGAGAAGATTGCAGAGCTCAACTGCGAAAAATGGCTCATACGCCAGCCGGCTGTAAGCGAATGCGGCGATGCCGTCCGTCTCGCAGACGTATCGCTCAACAGCGAGATAGCTGTAATCAGAGCACTGGATTATGAAGCAGGAAAAGCAGGGAGAACGCACGGAGTTATCCTGATGTTCGATCTGGGAGATCTAAGGGAAGGCTATTTTTATGAGGATGATATCCTTTCCGCAGCAGAGGAAACGCTCATTCTGAAAAATATCAAGCTATGCGGCATTGGCACGAATCTGTCCTGCTACGGCGGGGTACAGCCCGATCATGGGAATCTTTCCCGTCTAGTATCGATCGCCGAAAGTATCAGGAATGAGTTCGGCGTTATGCTGGAATATGTCTCTGGTGGGTTCAGTACCAGCTATTCACTTATACACAAAGGCGATATGCCTGAGGGCATCGATAATCTCAGGATCGGAGATACGGTCCTGATAGGGCGGGACGATATCACCCGCGAGACGCTCCCGTATCTTCACGACGACTGCTTTGTCCTTGAATGCGAGATCATTGAGATAAAGGAAAAACCCAGTGTCCCCGTCGGTACCATCGGTTTGGCTTCTCTGAACAGAACCGTAACTTTCGAGGATAAAGGTATAAGGAAAAGGGCAATCTGCTCTGTGGGGAGGCAGGATACGGATACGGACATGGTGCCCTTGGACAGCGGAGCAAGCGTTATGGAAGCCAGCAGTGACCACCTGCTCATCGACATCACGGACAGTACAGTCGGTTACCGTGTCGGTGACACGATAAAACTAAAACTGGAATATGCCTCCGCTATGAGAGCGTTTACAAGTGACTATGTTTCTAAGGAGTATATCTGAATGTACTATTTTGATAATGCAGCTTCTACCAGACCATATGATGAAACTGCCGAATATCTGAAAAGGGAGATGCTGGAGCATTTCGGAAATCCGTCTGCCCTTCATGCTTTCGGTTCTAAGGCTTATGAAGCGGTGGAATACGGCAAAAGTGAGCTGCTGAAGCTTTACGGCTTTAAAAACCATGATGTCGTCTTCACATCCGGAGCGACAGAGGCTGCTAATATGGCAGTCATAGGTACGGTCACCCGTGCTGCTGATCTGGGTAATACCCATATCATCACCACGGTCATCGAACATCCCTGTGTGTCTCAGGCAGCGGAATATATCGAGTCCCG
>JAIKVR010000073.1 GCA_024685545.1 Eubacteriales bacterium
ATGGGCGTCGTCGGAGAGAAGTTCTCCGCAGGAGAGATCTTCGTTCCCGAAATGCTGGTAGCAGCAAGAGCGATGAGCAAGGGCGTTGAAGTCCTCAAGCCGCTTCTGGCGACATCCGGAGCCGAGAGCCTCGGACTGTGCATCATCGGAACCGTTGCAGGCGACCTGCACGACATCGGCAAGAACCTGGTCGCGATGATGATCGAGTCCGCGGGATTCGACGTAATCGACCTGGGGATCGACGTAGCGGATGAGACCTTCTGCCAGGCAGTCAAGGATCACCCCGAAGTCAAGCTTGTAGCATGCTCCGGACTTCTGACCACGACCATGCCTTCACTGAAGAGCGCAGTCGCGGCTCTGAACGAGATCAAGCCCAACTACAACTTCAAGATCATCGTCGGCGGAGCTCCTGTTACCCAGGCATTCGCAGATGAGATCGGTGCTGACGGATATGCTGTAGACGCCGGCGCTGCCGCCATCAAGGCAAAGGAAATGGTCAAGGACCTCTAATCCTTACTGAACACTAAAATGAACGTAAAGAGCGGACCTGATGGTCCGCTCTTTTGTTATCCGCCTTCCGTCGGGAACGCCGTGTATAAAAAAAGCCGCTCTCGATCAGAGCGGCTTATCAGGACACGGTTTAGAGTTCCTTGACGAAATCGCCGAGCTCGCGGAATGTCGTGTGCTGCGGGCGCGGCTCCGATTTATCTGAGGGATAGCCCATCGGCATAAGCAGTATGACCTTTTCCGTTTCTGGCAGTCCGAAAGCCTCATGGGCAGCCGTATTGGCAAAAGCGTTTACCCAGCATGAACCGATGCCGAGATCCCATGCTTCCATCATCATATGGGTAGCTACTATGCTCACATCTTCAACGCCGGAAGTGATCCCCTCTTCCAAAGGATTCTTCCATTCTCTTTCAGTGTCATAGGATATCATGAATACTACCGGCGCGTTGAATGCACAGCGCGTAATACCGCGAATCTTTTCGATGGCTTCTTTGCTTTTGAGAACATAGATCTTCTGCGGCTGTTTATTGGCTGCTGTAGGAGCCACTTTCGCAGCTTCGATAATCAAACTGAGCTTTTCGGGTTCGATAGGCTTATCGCTGTAATCCCTGACCGAATATCTCGCTTTGGCTAAATCAATAAAATCCATATCAGATCCTCCTTACTGTTCCAGTATATGTATTATTATACACAATTATATCATACATGGATTATTATATATATCAACTGTAGCTACTCTGCTGACAGCCTTCGTGTCTGCATGGTTTTAGCGATGCAAACACTCGGATCTGACAGCGGGCATTGTTCTATTCCTTTTCATTCTAATTATCTGGCACTTCACCGAATATCCGGATATACTCCGATTCATCGAATGGAACTCTTCGTCCCACACAGTCCAGATTGCGGCAAAGGGAACAGTTTGCATATCCAGTATCGTCCGCAAAGATTATTCCGCTGCCAGACTGGAAGGGGATCATAGCTCCAGTGGAATTCATAGTGATGCCGAGATCCGCCTCAACTCCCCCGATAGCATCGATAAGAGCGAAGTTATTCTGCATGTTCCAATCGGGCAAGCTGCCGGGATTCATAAAGGCAATCGACTGGCTTCCAAAAGTATCTCTGACATATTTCATCATTTCTCTGTAAGCTGCGCCGAGAATTTGAGAAGTCAGCATGTCTTTGAGTACTCCCATACTATCCTCGATGTCCGTATCGTTTTGGACCTCGTCGCCGGCTGTGATGGCGAAAAAGAAGACTTTTCTGCTGTCTTTCAACTTGTCGGCCATAACCTTGCTGTCAAACCGGACGCCGTCGACCACCGCGTAACCGTCACCGACATCGTCGACATTCACCCATTTGAGCACTGCCCTGGGGCGTGCCACCTCGTTAGCTTTTTCAACAGCCTCTGCCAGCTCGTCATAGAAATCGCTGTCTTCACTTATATGCATATTCTCCGCCGTCCTTTTCAGATCCAGCGGTGCTTTTATGTCTTTAATAACTATCCTGTCAGACATCTCCTTCTCCGCGAAACGTATTCTGCGAAACAAACCGAAGCTCTGACTCTTGGCAGATCTCGCAGTTATATTAAATATACCACCAGTTTATTCTAAATCCAAGAGGCTGATCTTCCGTCACAACACGATCGGACCCTCCTTCATATGAATTTGATCAAATCGTCTAAATCTCATCTTTTACCATCCATGAGGTGGCAAAGATAGTATAATAGTCGAAAGCAAAGGAGGATGCGATGGACAGCTTCAGGATTCTGACCGAGATACTCGGGACGATCGCCTTTTCGGCAAGCGGAGCTCTGACTGCCTTGAAAAAGGATATGGATGCCTTCGGAATAATCATTCTCGGGGTCATCACCGCCGTAGGAGGAGGGATCATGAGGGATGTGTTCCTCGGGATAACGCCGCCTACTGCCTTCGTGAATAAATTCTACGTATTGCTCGCCGCCGCAGTTGCTTTCGTATTCGTCATTCCGAAGTTCATACGTCTCACGCTGGGCATGGCAACTTTCGACAAGACGCTCTTCTGGTTGGATGCTATCGGGCTCGGTGCCTTTACGGTCACTGGAATCACCGTGGCAATGGATGCAGGGCACAACGGATATTTTCTTCCGGTGCTGCTCGGACTCATGACCGGAACCGGAGGAGGCGTACTCCGCGATATCCTTGCCGGTGATAGGCCGTCAATATTCGTCAAAGAGATATATGCCAGCGCATCCATCGCCGGAGGAGTTCTCTTTGTCTTCCTGAACCGGTTTATCGGCGAAGCCGCGGGCGGCGCGGCGACGATAGGCGCAATAGTACTCATAAGGTATCTTTCCATGAGATTCGGATGGAACCTTCCGCATCCTATGGACCATGTTGGAGGCACGCCCGAATGAGATATATACTTTGCGCCGTTTATGCTGTATAATAAATAAAAGACAGTTTTCAAATAGTTTTTCAAGTATTGGAGGATCCATGAAAAGGATAGTTACAATTCAGGACATATCATGCGTAGGGAAATGCTCGCTGACAGTGGCTCTGCCGATCATCTCCGCAATGGGGACGGAAGCGGCAGTACTTCCGACAGCTGTGCTTTCCACTCATACGATGTTCACCGGCTACACATTTAAGGATTTGACAGACCAGATAGCCCCTATAGCCGAACATTGGAAGAAAGAGAAGCTGGGCTTTGACGCCATATACACCGGTTACCTGGGAAGCTTTGAGCAACTGGATCTCGTAAGCAGTTTCTTCGATGACTTCAAAACAGAGGAAAACGTCATCTTCGTTGACCCAGTAATGGGCGACAACGGGAGCCTATACACCGGCTTTACAACTGAATTCGCCCGCAAAATGGCGGAACTATGCGGGAAAGCGGACATCATCGTGCCGAATATGACCGAAGCCTGCGCAATGACCGATTCGGAATACAAAACTGGCCCCTATACAATGGATTACCTCAAGGACATGCTCAAAAAGCTGGCTGATCTTGGCGCGAAGAAAGCCGTCATTACCGGAGCATCCATGAAAGAGGGAATGACCGGAGTCATGGCCTATGACCCTGCCGCTGATGATTTCTTTACCTACGCTCATCCCATGGTGGCAGCCAGTTACCATGGAACAGGAGATATATTTGCCTCCGCCTGCGTCGGTGCTCTCATGAAGGGAAAAAGCCTGGAGCAGGCTCTGGCCTTGGCCGCCAGCTTTACCAGCCGCTGCATTCAGGTGACTTATGATTCAGGCAAGACCCAGTGGTACGGTGTCGATTTCGAAGCAGTGATCCCCGAGCTGATCGAGCTTGTAAACAATAAATAGCTGCAGAAAGGCGGATATGGAGGACGCAGGAAACTTCAAGGAAACGGTCACCGTTGCATTTGCGATGGATAATATCACAGGGACCCTCGAAGCCGAAGGCTTCGATACCCCCGCGCTGGATGCCGAGCTGATAATCTCACATGTTCTCGGGAAAGACCGGGCCTATATCCTCGCCCACCCCGAACATGAATTCTCCGAGGACGAGATCCTCAGGATCAACGAGGAAGTCAGCGAAAGACTTTGCTGCAGACCTGTGGCGTATATCATTGGTGAGAAGGATTTCTACGACCGTTCGTTCTATGTGGATGAACGAGTCCTGATACCGCGCCCTGACACAGAAGTTCTGGTAGAAGAGGCTCTTAAGGCAACCAGGTCCTCGAAGGAGGATATATCAGTGCTCGATCTGTGCTGCGGCAGCGGAGCGATCGGACTGACCATCGCCGGCAATCTTCCCAGGGCAAAAGTGACGCTAAGCGACATCTCCCCGGATGCGCTGGATGTGGCAAGGATAAACGCCGCACGTTTCGGTTTGACGGATAAAGTACGTTTCACGGAAAGCGACCTCTTCGACGGGCTGTCCGGGGAGAGGTTCGATATGATACTTTCAAACCCACCCTACATTTCTTCGGACGAGATGATCGCTCTATCTCCCGAGATCACGCAATGGGAACCGCACAGCGCGCTTTACGGAGGGTCGGACGGACTCTCTTTCTACCGCAGCATTCTTAGCGAGGCAAAGGAATATCTTGCCCAGGGCGGAGAAATGCTCCTTGAGATCGGAGAGAGTCAGGGCAGCGAGGTCACGGCCATAGCCGAAGCCAACGGCTTTTCCGTCATTAGGATCATAAAAGACCTTGCCGGCATGGACCGGGTCGTCAATATAAAGGAGAAATAATGAGAGTCATAGCGGGGCTTTTCAGGGGGATGACCATCATCTCCCCGAAAGGGAACGATATACGGCCTACCACAGACCGGGTCAAAGAAGACATCTTCAATATCATCCGGCCTAATATAGCCGAGGACACGGTCTTCCTGGATCTGTTTTCAGGCACAGGCGCCATCGGCATAGAGGCCGTGAGCCGCGGTGCCAGGACGGCATATCTGGTGGATTCATCGAAAGAAGCGATCGCTTTATCTGCAAAAAACGTGGAAAAGACGAAAATGCCCGATCATTTCGTACTGAAAAGAAGTGATGCGGCTTCCTTCCTCTCCTCCACGAGAACGAGATTCGATATCATTTTCATGGACCCGCCATATGAATTCGACGGAACGGATGTACTTGCAGGAGTAGTAAGGGAACGCGGACTGCTGAAGGAAGGCGGACTGCTGCTCATAGAACTTTCTTCCAGGTCGAAGCACGACACTCCGGCAGGGTATGAACTCATCAGGGAAAAGGTATATTCCGCTACAAGAGTTGGCTTCTATAAATTACTCGCAAACGAAGGAGAAGATCAATAATGGTTGTTTATCCCGGAAGTTTCGACCCGGTCACGAACGGGCATCTCGATATCATCGAGCGGGGAGTAAAGATGTTCGGCGGTGTGGACATCGTCGTCATGGTCAATCCGAAGAAAGAATACACTTTCAGTCTAGAAGAACGCATGGACATGATCAAGGAAGCCATCGACGGCCTCTGGTATCAGGACAAGGTGACGATCAACCACTGGGAGGGTCTGGCCGTGGATTACTGCGAGGCGCATGATACATACCAGCTCATGCGTGGCGTTCGCGCGATGACCGATTTCGACGCAGAATTCCAGATGGCCATCACCAACAGGGAACTCAATAAAAAGGTCGAGAGCGTCCTCCTTGTCACAGACGTAAAATACTCCTATGTTTCCAGCAGCGGTGTACGAGAGATCGCATTCTTCGGAGGGGACACCAGCTTCATGGTGCCCGTAAACGTGCAAGCTAAATTGAAAGAGAAATATGGTGAGGGGAAACGATGAAGATACTTGAGTTGCTGGACAACCTGCAGTTCCAGATAGAAAACGCTCCCCACGTTCCATTCACCGACAAGGTGATTATGGAAAAAGACGATATCCTCGATTTGATCGACGAACTCAGGGAGGCTATACCGGAGGAGATCACAGAAGGGCTGCGCATTAAGGAAGAGGAGGAAAAGATCCGCGAAAAAGCAAGGAGGGAAGCAGGCAGCCTGATCAAGGAAGCCAGAGAGCACAAGGCCCAGCTGATCGAGGAGAGCAGCGTTTCCGTCTCCGCACGGGAGGAGGCGGATCAGATCATAAGGGACGCCCAGCGTGAGGTCACGCGTATGCGCGCCAAAGCTACGGATTACATAACTTCCCTTTTCGATGAAGCGCAGAACGATCTGAGGGAAACCATAGCGCTGATGGAAAAGAACAAGAAAGAACTTGCCGAAACAAAGAAAACACTTACAAAAGGTGAAGAAGCGGATAAAGAAGAATAAATGCAAAAGACACCGGATGGTGTCTTTTTTAATACGCCGCTTTTACAGCAAGGCAGGCTGTTTCGTCAAGGATTCGGTCCGGATCCTGACGGATAAGCATCCATTTCGCCATAGATCCCGATTCCCAGCGGAATAATCACGCACACACGTTTAAATTCAGCATAACATTGTTCTCGAACATAGAATCCGCTGGATAAAGACCATTAAGGTAGCTGACGACCTTTCCCGATGTCAGCAGTATCGGCATGCGGTGATGTACTGGTGCAACTGTCTCGTCGGCATCTCCCGTCATAATGACGAAACCCGACGGGGCGAGCATCCCTGCCATGTAAAGCATGCCCGCATTCTGCGGAGTAAAAAGGTATTTGCGGTTCTTGTCATCAAACTCGTAAAAGCCTGAAGCAGGGATAACGCAGCGGGAGTTTAGCCAAAGAGGCCTGAATGTCGGTCTTTCTGCAGCCGTCTCACTCCTTGCATTGATGAGCAGGGAATTTCTCCCGTCCATTTTTATGCCCCATTTCTCAAGCGCCACTTTCGCTCTATTACCTCCGGGGACGAGCACGGGCAGCCTCTGTCCGGGAAAGACCTCCCCGTCAGGCAGTTCATAATCCGGGTCGATTCCCCAGACCAGGTCTTTCAGGCGTATCATCTCTGCAATCTGTTTATCCCAGATGAAGTTGTAGCGTCCGCACATATTAATGTCCTTTTCTGCTTTCTGTATACTGTATTATATTATCTTTCATTCGGTTACACATGCTTCGGAAACAGAAAAGGCAGTACTTCCGATTGCAGCCGCTAAAACAGCGATCAGCATCCTTTGGGAAAAAGCCGGGCTTTCAGGCATACGGTCAGACGAAAAAAAGAAAAAGCTCCGCATAAAGCGGAGCTTTGATCTGCATCAATTTAAGCTATCCTTACTGTTCGGTCTCGTCCCCGAAGCTTTTATCAACCGTCTCTTTGCCGCTCTTTTCCGCTTTCTTCTGTTCAATTCGCTTGACGAGGGTGGTGTAATATTCATTAAGAACAGTCTTTAAGGTTCTTTCCGGAACGGCATTGCGGCCGTATGAGCGGCGCTTCACGGCGATCAGCGGAACGCCGGATACCACCACGTACAGCCAAATGGCCAGCAACACGGCATAAGTTATATTGCCGGCTGACGAGTATATGAAGGGCAGCGCCATTGTGTTCTCAGTCCACAGCAGTCCGAAGGTAACCGGCATCTCGGCAAGAACACGCAATGCAAGTGTAAGTATTATCGTAAGGCTGAATATCCTTCCTTCATATCCGTTAACGAGCCTTATCATCTGATAGAAGGAATATCCTGGCAAAACGAACAGGGCAGCCAGGATCACAGAGCCTGCCCATCCCCAGCTGTACAGATAGAATAGCAGCGGGTAATCCGCAAGAACTGCCCGTGCAGGGGCACTAAGCGCGGTACCAGCCCCGATATAGCTTATGCTTTTTATTACTTCCCATATCGCGGGGATCTTTGACGACGAGAAACCCTGACCGTTCACGAAGATCACCTGCGGCCCCGATATCGTATACGCCCTTTTGACCAGCAGGTACGCAATAGGCAGGATGACCATTGCGTACTGCAGGGCTTTATCCTTCTTGCCGAAGATATCGTTTTTAACCGAGAGGCAAAGGATGATCATGATCACCAGCATCACACAGAAAAGCGCTCCGTAGGAAACATAGCTCAGCACAAAACATATCAGAAGCGAATACACCACCGACGCACCGGTTCCCATAACGCCTTTGCCTGCGGTAAGACAGATGATTGAGAATGTAAGGACTGGGTGCAGGGCGATGATGTAATCCATCGGGTATGCTGCATCGGTATTCTTCCCTATAATCAGAGAAACGATGCCGGCGACCGCGAAAACGATGATTCCCACAGCAAGATATATCTTGCTGTGCGATGTGAAGCTCTTCTCAGCAAGAAGATAAAAGGCACAGAACGCCCCGGCGACGGCGAAAAGGATGTCTATTGAGCGGGAGTAAGCAGCATTGCCGCCATATGCCGCCATATGGTGGAATACGGAGAGCACGAGCTGGATGGAGAGAGGGACGAGCAGCATCGTGATGTATTTTTTGATTCTATCCATAATTAACAGAGCCTCCGAAATTACATTGTTATTGTTGCATAATTTATTTTTTCCGTCAACTGTCAAGATTATTTTTGCAGTTGAGGCGGAAAACTATACGAAGAGAAGGGACACAAACTCATCGACGGAGAAATTCGCTATGGCTCCTTCAAACCCGCTGGCTTCAAGATATTCCCGTACTGCCTCTTCCGTGAATTTCACTCCCTTGAGTCCGAAGATGATATCCGAAAAATCCCGATTGGCGAAAAAATCCCCCGAGAGGGAGAAATCCGTTATCACCCCTTTTTTCACGTCAAAGCCGGCATTGAATATGCCAGCCGTAAATTTACGTTCCTTCTCTACTGAAAAACTCGGACGTTCCCCGTAGTTGTATTCGCGGAGAGAGAACTTGGTCTTCACCAGTTCATCGACTCTTTCCAGATCCTTATCGGTCAGAATGTACTCGTCGATATCACCGTCAAGAAAGAATGTCCTTACCAGTTTCTCCCTGAACTCCTCGATAGTGATATCATCCCTCATGAGCTCCTTCAGGTTGATGACACGGCTGCGTACCGAATCAACTGCCTTGGATTTTATCTTGAGGTCGCTTACTGTAAGGGCACTCACCATATCTTCGATGTTCTCATCGAACAGAAGGGTCCCGTGATGCAGCACCTTTCTGCTGTTGATGTACTGAGCATTGCCGGAAAACTTTCTGTCTCCTACACACAGGTCGTTGCGCCCGGAAAGATGAGCCTCGATGCCCAGGTCCGCAAGGGTTCTGATGACAGGCTCGGTAAAACGCGCGAAATCGATCTTTTTTGAGCCGTTAGAGTTGACGATGAATGAGTAGTTAAGGTTTCCCCTGTCATGGTACACCGCACCCCCGCCCGAGAGGCGGCGGGCAACATGGATACCTCTTTCGCGAACGAAACCTTCGTTCACTTCCGCATATGTGTTCTGATAGCGTCCGATGATGATGGATGGGGAATGGATATAAAAGAATACATAATCGTCGTCCATCTCAGCATCTCCCGTGAGATGCTCCTCAAGGGCCATGTTGTAATACGGGATATCCCAGTTTGTCCTGATATATTTCATATTATCTTTTTGAAGTGCTCTTAACAAAAGCGTCGATTATCATCAGCTGCTCGGGGTGTTTTCTGAACATCTTTTCGGGATGCCACTGCACGCCCCACACGAATTCTCTGTCTGGCATATATACGCCTTCGATCAGTCTGTCCTCTGCCTCAGCCATGACCAGCAATGGAGAGGCGAGATCCATTATTCCCTGATGGTGGCAGGAATTGACCTGCATCTGGCCTGTGCCCCACAGATCGAACAGCGGAGTACCGGGCAAAACTCTCAGATAATGAGCGTGACGGTCATAGGGCTTGCGCATGTAGTGTTTGGTATTGCTCTGATAAGTGGCAGGCAGGTCCTGATATAACGTGCCTCCCAAAGAGGCGTTTAATATCTGTATCCCCCGGCAGATCGCCAGAATACTTTTGTCGGCTTCCAGAAATGCATCGATCAGAAGCTTCTCCGTCGCATCTCTTCTCGGGCAGGTCACGGAATACCCCAGGTCGTTATGATGATAGAAAGAAGGTTCCACATCCACCCCACCGGTGAGCATCAGACCGTCCGCTGTCCTGGCGTATTTTTTCGCTTCCTCGGGAGTGATGTCGTACGGAACGATCATAGGCACGCCGCCTGTCTCCCTTAATGTATCGAGATAGTTTGTAGGGGAAACGTAGGCATCTTTTTTCTCCATATAGCTGGTGGTCATGGCTATGAGCGGTTTTTTCATTGCAAATACCTCCGTAAAGGATCATATTCAAATATATAGTATATTATGATATCACGCTTTAAGCGTTTTTTTCGCTGACAAGCAAAAAAAACGCAACTTTACTGATACCTGTCCAAGGGTTTCTGCTGGCTTGGAACTCCATTTTGGACTTAACGCCCGCTCCATGACTGCCAACTGGCAGGCAGAGGCTTCCTCGTTACGTACCCGTCCTTTTTCATCATGTCCTGTGTTTGCCTCAGTTTTTGATATATAATTACAGTATGATCCGCCTTAGGAGGAAGAAATGTATACCGAGAACAAAACCGTGCTCGAATGGATAGATGAAATGAAGAAGCTGCTCGATCCGGATGATGTTATATGGATCGACGGCAGCGACGAACAGCGTGATTCCCTGAGAAAGCAGGGCTGCGCGACCGGTGAGATGATCGAGCTTAACCAGGAGAGGCTTCCCGGGGGCTACCTTCACAGAACTGCGGTCAACGACGTTGCCCGCGTTGAGGACAGGACGTTCATCTGCACCCGGAATAAAGATGACGCGGGACCGACAAACAACTGGTGCGATCCCGAAGAGATGTACGCAAGGCTGTATTCCATAGCCAAGGGAAGCTATAAAGGCCGTACCTTGTACATAATCCCCTATTCCATGGGTCCTGTAGGCTCACCGGCTTCCAAGATAGGCATCGAGATCACCGACTCGATCTATGTGGTCCTCAACATGCTCATCATGACCAGAGTATCGCTGAAGGTGCTGGAAGTCCTCGGTGATTCAGACGACTGGGTGCGCGGACTCCATGCAAAAGTGAATGTCGATCCGCAGAACCGCTATATCTGCCAGTTCCCGGAAGACAACACGATAATATCCGTCAATTCCGCTTACGGGGGAAATGTTCTTTTGGGCAAAAAATGCTTTTCCCTCAGGATCGCTTCGTGGCAGGCAAAGCAAGAGGGATGGATGGCTGAACACATGCTTATCGTAGGAGTACAGAATCCCGAAGGCGAGATACGCTATATCTGCGGGGCCTTCCCTTCTGCCTGCGGCAAGACCAACCTGGCCATGCTTATTCCCCCGGAGATCTACCTCCAGAAAGGATGGAAGGTCTGGACCGTGGGAGACGATATCGCATGGATGCATATAGGCAAGGACGGAAGGCTGTATGCCATCAACCCCGAGAACGGATTCTTCGGCGTAGCACCGGGCACCAACGAAAAATCCAACCCAAACGCTCTGGCTTCCACAAGACAGGGTTCTATCTTCACAAATGTGGCATATGACCCTGCAGACGGCACGGTCTGGTGGGAAGACCTGACCAAGGAAGTTCCCGAGGAGCTGATCGACTGGACAGGCAAGCCCTGGCACAGGGAGCAGTACGACAAGAACGACAAATCCACATGCGCAGCAAATCCAAACTCCCGCTTCACCGCGCCTGCAGTCAACTGTCCCTGTCTCTCGAGCGAATTCGAGAATCCCGAAGGTGTACCGATCTCCGCCATAATCTTCGGTGGGAGACGCGCCAAGAGGGCTCCGCTGGTATATCAGAGCTTTGACTGGACGAACGGAGTCTTTGTGGGCAGCACGATGGCTTCGGAGACCACTGCAGCAGCCGCCGGTGCCGTGGGCGTGACAAGACGTGACCCGATGGCGATGCTTCCGTTCTGCGGCTACAACATGGGGGACTATTTCGCTCACTGGCTGGAAATGGGCAGGAAACTGGGAGACAAGGCTCCTAAGATATTCAACGTGAACTGGTTCCGCCGCGGCGAAGACGGCAGTTATCTCTGGCCGGGCTTCGGTGAAAACCTAAGGGTACTGAACTGGATCATAGGCCGATGCGAAGGCACTGCTCAGGCGGTGGAGACGGCGATCGGCTATATTCCCTCCGCGAATGATATCGATATCGAGGGCATTGATGTTACAAAAGATACGATGAAGGAACTTCTTTCCATCGATAAGGATGAATGGACATCCGAAGTCGCTGAGATAAAGGAACACTACCAAAAGTTCGGGGACCGTCTGCCCGCCGAGCTTAAGCAGGAACTGTTCGATCTGGAAAAAAGGGTCAGCAATATGGAATAAAAACAAACCTAAAACAGCCTGCGGACGGCAGTGCATAATGAATGGGCAGGATCGCGGTATATATCCGGACGGACTGCCCATTCTTTTTTTATTTTTCCTGGAAGAATTCTATCTCTTCTCCGCAGGGACCATAGCAGAAGCCCATTCTTATCGGCAGCGGTGGTTCGGACGGGATGACTACATCAGCAGGTTCGGTGATTATCTCATATCCGGCTTTCCTGACCGCGTCGATACAGCCGTCCACATCGTCGGTCTTCAGAGCTATATGCTGAAGGCGGTCGTGTCCGATCTCCGAGGTGCCGTTATCGAACAGCTCGACTATGACGTCCTCGTCTGTTCCTACCATGCAAGCCATCCTTTCTGCTCCTCCCCAGCTGCGTATGATTCTCAGTCCCAGGACTTCCGTATAGAACCTTACAGCCTCTCGGAACTTCTCATTTCCATGGCATCGTATCGCCGCGTGATGAATTCCTTTAATCATTCTTTCTGTCCTTTCGTTTTGATTTTCTCTGTTTCATAGATGTTTTGTCACGGAACGCTCTGTCGTGTATTGTTTTACAGGCGTCAGCATTTCATCATGCTGCCGCATCCCCGACATTCCCTTTGGTCCAACAGTAAACCGCTGACCCAGCACCGGTCAGGAAGTGACGCGGATCCTAAGCTCCGAATCCCGTCCTTTCCGCCTTTTCATTCACACCCTCCCTGAGGTAGGCGATATACAACCCGTCCGGCGACGTGCCGTAAAGACGCTCAAAAGCGGCTGCGTAAACATTTATCTGACGGGTATAGGTTGCGTTGATTGATCGGAAATGCTCATCATCCCGAAAGCTGTCCGTTTTGTAATCAACGATGCCGCTCTCCCCGTCCTTAAAGAAGATA
This sequence comes from Eubacteriales bacterium, assembly GCA_024685545.1. Lineage (GTDB taxonomy): Bacteria > Bacillota > Clostridia > Eubacteriales > Anaerofustaceae > JAAYHF01. Next base: position 13,103 of record JAIKVR010000073.1, read on the forward strand.
AGGTCTATCTTCCCCTGTATAAGTATCTCACCCGTAGCCCCTTTCCATGCCTTATCTATAAGGGCTGGAGCTACAGCCATGATGAATTCCTTTTCCCTCTCTATACGGTCCGCGGTGAGGATCTTCTGCCCGAGTCCGCTCATAAGGAAGTCTATGATGCCGCTCTTGTTTATCACTCCTGCCTCATCCGCACTTAATATATCCCGCAAGACCATCTGGTCTATCTGCCTTGCGACTTCGGAAGCGACATCGCTCCAGTCGGCGTTGATATCCATGTACTGAAGGAAACGGTGGGTCAGAGTGCCTGCCTCTGCACCGCTGAAAGACCCTTTGCGTATGAAAGACGGCTTTTCGGCAATATAGGGCACGCGGCTTCCTATCTCCAGTTCACCTTCCTGCTTGAGAGCGGAAACGGACAATTTTGCCGGAAGGACGGTATCGAGAGTATACGGATATACATAGCTGATATTATCCCTGAAGGCCTTTTTGAGCTCTTCCTTTTCCTCAATTCCCAATGCCGCAGACTCTTTGCTCTCCGGCATCCCTGCGTATGTGTTTCTTTCTCCCGGAGAGACTTTTACGACAGAGATTGCCTTCGTCTGCCCCGCAGCTCCGAGTACGAGTTCAAGCGCGTTGTCCGCCCGTTCGCTCCTTGCGCGGAAGACGGCCCGCGAATACATCTCGTACTTGTCCTCGGTGACGGCTCCCACGAAGAAAAGCTTCTGCTCTGCTCGAGTGGATGCAACGTAGAGAAGCCTGAGCTCCTCAGAATTTGCGGAACGCCTGGAATCTTCCTGAGAGAGCATATGCTCCAGCGTCGGAGCTTTGATATGCGTTTCAAAATCAAGACACCTCGCCGCGATCCTACCCTCGTTCACCGTTATGTCAGAAAAGATGTTCTTCCCTCTGTCACCGTAGCGGTAACCGGCCTCCAATCGCGGTATTATGACCACGGGATACTGAAGGCCCTTGCTCCTGTGTATCGATATCACCTGTACGCCTTCCCCCGAGGCATCCATGCTTCTGAAAGCAGACTGGTTCTCGCGGGCACGGTCTGCGTAGCGGATGAATCCGTACAGCCCGCCTAAAGCCGACTGTTCGTATTCCTCTGCTAGATCCTTGAGCCTGATAAGGTTCTCTCTGCGCACATTTCCCCCGGGAAGTGCGGAAACATATCCGGGCAGATTGGTCCTGGCATATACAGTGGCGATAAGCCTGGCAAGGGATTTCTTCTCGCAATCCTCCCTGAAGCCTGTAATCTGCGCGATCAGATACTTCGCCTTCTCCTTTAGCGCTCCTTCCGGACCCAAATAGGCATATTCCATCACAACCTCATGCAGGGACAGTGCCCTGTCGAATGCCTTCAGCGCGACGAGGTCGTCCGGTGAGAAATTGTATATAAAGCTTCGCATGACACCGGCCAGGGCGATATCGTCGGTGAAGTTATCTATCACCTTCAGCAGGCTAATGGCCAGGATGATCTCCGTCAGGTCGTAAAATGGCTTATCCTCCGGACTGACAGCAGGTATCCCCGCCTCCCTTAGCGCGGCGGTGAAATCCGGCGCGACACCTCTTACGGTCCTTAGAAGTATCGCTATATCGCCGGGAACGATTTTATCCTTTCTGAGGGCCCCGCTATCGTCCTTTCTGTAGATGTATCCGGAGGATATCAGCTCCCTGACGATCCCTGCGGTGTAGGATGCCTCGGCGGCGTTGATCTCGGATGCTCCGTATTTTTCGGACTCAGGGTCATTTTTATCATATTTGGGCAGGATGATTATATCCAGTCTCGGCTTTTCTCCCGGAATGGGATCCTCCCTGACCTCCAGCGCTTCTTTTTCCCTGCCGTAATCGATCCCTCCCAGGGTCCTTGTCATTACAAGAGAGAATACGGCGTTCACCGCATCGATGATTTGAGAAGTGCTCCGGTAGTTCCGTGTGAGCCGTATAAGGCTCTTCGTCCCGGACTTGTCGGCGGAGTATTCGTCATAGCGTTTCATGAAAAGTTGGGGCTTCGCGCCTCTGAAAGCGTAGATGCTTTGCTTTATGTCACCAACTGTAAACAGTCTTTCGGGAGACGCTACCCGGTTTATTATCGCCTCCTGTATATCGTTGGTGTCCTGATACTCGTCAACGAACACATAGCGGCATTCGTTCTTGATCTCACTTAATGAATCCTCGTCGCCGAGCACCTTCAGGCACAGCTTTTCCAGATCGTTGAAATCCAGCAGCCCCATACGGTTCTTGGCCTGCGTATACTTTTCATCCAGCAGCCTTAAAGCCCTTACCAGTCCGCAGAGCGGCTTATATGTTTTGGAAGCGAAACCAGCATATTCTTCCAGGGTAAGGTCCGTGTATTTCTTTATCCTGTCTAGGATCTCTTTCCCTGTACTCCGCGAGCTCTGTATCACGTCATAGCATGACTGTTCTATATGTCTTTTGTCGGTGAAACGGGAGAGATTGAATCCTCCCAACCTCAGCCAGAAGCTCTCCAGTCCCTTGTCTGTCAGGTGGACTTTCAGACTGTCCGTATCAGAGATGTATTCCGACAGTTTCGCGATGACCTTCTCTCCTGCGGAGTTTTCAACAGCATAATCACGGGCAAATGTGAAGCATTCTATTACAGCGGATAATTCACCTTCAAGGTATTCAGTCAGTCTTTCCCTCGTATCCTCGGAAATGCCTCCGTTTCTGAGTTCCTCCACGCACGAAGCGGCCTTCTCGATTCCGTCGATGCCTTCCGCAAGCTTGCTGTACAGATACGTTACCGCTTCCTTGAGGTTCTGCTCGCTGGCTCTTGTGTCGAAGGCCATGGCGAACGAGGTGAAGTCCTCGTCTGCTTTACTGAACAGTTCTTCAAAAGCCTCGTCCGCGGCATCCGAGAGGAGTATGGTCCCCCTCGTCTCGTCGGCGATGCCAAACGCAGGGTCGACTCCGGCTGTCTGATAAAATCGCTTCACCACATTGGCCGCAAATGAATGCAGCGTGGATATCTGTGCATTTTCAAAAGCGGCAGCCTGAGATGCAAGCGCTGGATCATCTTTTATCTTCCCGTAAAGGGCGTCCCTGATCTTTTTTTTCATCTCGCTCGCAGCAGCTTTGGTGAAGGTCACCACGAGGATCTCGTCCGCGGAGACTGCTCCCTCGGAAATGAGCGAAACGATCCTCTCTGTCATGACGGCAGTTTTCCCGCTTCCTGCCCCGGCAGAGACCAGTATGTCTTTATCTCTTGCATTGATGGCTTCCAGCTGATCATCGTTCCACTTGACGGCACTGTTCTTTGCCATTGCTAGGACCTCCTTCCCTTACCGGAGAAGCTGCCGTTTCCGGAAAACTCCTCGGAATATTTGCAGAATGGCCGGTATTCGCAGAAGCGGCACGGACTGTTCCAGCTTCCGCCGCTCGGAGCAATCTCTATATTGCCCGAGAGGATACGCGAACAGTAGGTCTTCACGCTCTCTTGGGCTTCTTCCAGTATCTCCCTCATCTTCTCCGCCGTCACCGCCCTGCCTCCGGGATAGCTGTCGGTCACACCGGTGAGCGTCACTCCGCTCAGAGCGAATCTTTCCTGCTGGGCCTTTTCGGCGTCTTCATTGTCCTTGCTCTTTTTTATCTCCGTATAGCCTGGGTTCAGCGGCATGTAGAGCATGCCTGCGGGGGTGTCCCCGGATGCGGCAAGCGCGCTGAGGTACACCGGCAACTGGACCGCGCTTCCGTTGATGACGTTATCTTCGCTGAAAGCCTTGACGCTGCTCTTGTAATCGATCACGACGACAGACCTGCCGTCTCCCGCGGCCTTTTCGTCCACACGGTCAATCTTTCCTCTGAGAAATGAAGGACCGTAAACGCTCTCCACACGGATAGCTTCGTGCCTGCCGCCCTCACCGAAATAGCCTTCGCTCTCCGCGAGAGCGAACGACGATCCCTTCATCTGACGGGAGATGACGGTCAATACTCTGCGTGAGATGTCCTTGAGCTTGCTGATCATGTAGCCGCTGTAGGCGATCTTTGAATAGATGCCGGTCCGGTATTCCGCGACCACTTTTCCGCATATCTCGTCAGAGATCGGGACGATGTCGCCGTCAAGTGTGATCTCCCCGCTTAGGAGCTGCTTTTCGTATTCCTCCACGACCTTATGGAGGACGTTGCCCATATCGACAGCTTCCACCTCAAATTCCTCGCGCTTCTTTATCCCCAGAACGTACTTGGAGAAGTACATGAAGGGGCAGTCCGCATATGTCTCGATGATGCTGACTGAGGATACCATCGGCATTCCGATGAGCGACTGGTATGCAGGCACGTCCTCGATGACTGCGGAATTGTCAAACGCCGCGCCGATATCAAGCACTGCCGCATAGCCTTTCAGGGACTCTTCCTCACGGAAGACCTCGTTGAGTGCGTCCATGACAGGATCCACCTTTCCCTGCTCTTTTTCCTTAAGGTACACACCCAGGGCATTGAAGGCACTTACGGCAGATGACAGCCTGTCAGCTGCGTCCATTTCTCCCCTGTCGGAGCTGAATGCGGTTTCGAGAAGGTCAAACACGGCGGAGGAGACAAAGGCTCCTGTATCGCTCTCACCTTCGCTGCGCGTTATGATGAGCTTCTCTTCTGGTTTGCTCATCAGCGTATAGATATTGAAGTTTTCCTTAGCACGGCGGTAATCTGCGGTAGATAACAGCCGCAGCCCGTTATCCGCCATCACGTGCTTTTCCTTGTCGGTTAGGATGGCTGCGGAGATCCCGGCAGAGGGCAGCATGCCCTCGTTCGCCCCCAAAACGAACATCGCCTTAACGGCGGGGAATCGGCTCCTCATGACGTCTCCTACGAAGACCTTGTCCGCCACCGTGGGAATGATGCCCACGTCGGCGCGGGACAAAGCGTAGGTAATGAGCTCCACGATCTCGGGGCTCCCGATCTTTTCCTCCCCGAAAAAGTCATAGAGGCATTCAAGTACGGAGATTATCTCGTTGTAAATACCGGCGCAGACGGAAGACGTCTCACTGTCGCCATCGGAGGTCAGTTCCTCGCAGTAGTCCATTATCCTGTCATAGAAACGGTATTCCTCAAGGAAGCCGTATATACCGAGGCAGTATTCCCCTACGTTCCCCGCCCCGGCGACCTTTCTTTTTATGGCGTCTATCGGAGCAGCCACGGCCTGCGCGGCTGCGTTGATCATCTCAATGTATTCCGGGCTATCTTCTGCGGAAGCTTCAAAGGGCCTGTCCGGCAGATACTTAATCCCGTGTTTCAGAAGATAGTTATCCAATTCATCGACCATACCGCGGTCCAGCGGTATAAAGCCGGTCCTGGCAAATGCCCTTACGTCTCCTGTACGGCCGCTAAGGGAAGCCTCGAGCAGGAAAAGGAATGCCCTTACTGGCGGCATATGCGAGATAGGCCGCCTGACATCCAGGAAGAACGGTATCTCGTACTGTTCGAAGGCATCCTCAAGGCTCTGGCGGTAAAGACCCATATCGCCTGCCACCACCCCGATATCGCAAAGACGGTATCCCTCATCTTTCAGGAGGCGGCGTATCGAAGATGCCACGAACATGGTCTCGGAAGCGATGCTGTCCGTCTGGGTCAGCCTGACACTGTCCTGCGCGGGATAGGCTTTTGCGGTGACTTCCCCTGAAAGAAGCTTTTCCACACAGCGTATGCCGGGAGCCGAGCTCTTTTTTTCCCCCATATCTTCTATAGAAAGGGGAACTCCAGCCGCAGCCGCACACGAGGTAAGTTCCTCAAGGGTCTCTTTAGTTACCGAAAAGAAATCCTCCTCAGAGACCGTCAGAGTAAAGACGGTGTCCTTCGCACTCGCTATGATGGAAGTGAGGAAGACGTAGTCGCTTTTGTCAAAAACGTGGAAATCGTCGAAGAAAAAATAACAATTTCTGATCAGAGGACTCGAAGAGGCAGCTTCTGCGCAGATGTTAAGATATTGGGCATCATCCACGGCCTGCTCTCCGATCAGCGAGCGCATGCTCTCCCCTATGATGGAGATATCGTGTAGTTTGCGCGAGAGGAGAGGCGGGAATACACGAGATGGGTCAGCTCTCAGGTCCCTGATATCGATCGAGTTTTTGCCCAGATCTTCCAGGAGCTCCATGACATTGTCCGCAAAGCCCTTCTTCTCGGCTACTGCTCCGAAAGCAGCCAGCCTGTCCTTGTTTATGTCTATCGCGTATTTGAGCATTATTTCCTGCGCGCGGGAGGAGAGCCTTTTTATATGCGTATGCCCCGCTTCCTCGAGTACCCTGGCCGCCAGTCGATTCAGACTCAGCACCGCGATGCGGGACGAGGCCCGGCTGCCGGACAGGGATAGAAGAGCGCGTTCCGCAACATACGTATACTGCTGAGGCACGATCAGCGCGGCGTGCGCGTCTTCCGGGAGGGATCTTATCATTTCGTACAGAGCCGCGGTCTTGCCGCTGCCCTGCCTGCCGGTTATTATCTTCATAGTATAATTATACTACAAAGGTGGAATATTAACGATTTCACTTATTTTTAATCGCCATATCACCTTTTTTTCAGGAAAATGGGGTAAACTGTACTGGTCAAACGAAAGGATCTTATGTCATGGAAAACGAAAACTTCAGTTATGAAAATACAGGATATCAATCAGGCTACGACCGTTCCGTGCCGAGAAAGCAGAAAAGCGGTCCCGTTACCGCCCTGGTACTGGCACTGTGCATGATACTCTCCGCAGCATGCGGCGCGGCAGCAGGCTACATTGCGGCGGGATACCGCCCGGCAGATACGACCGAGTCCGAAGGCCTGGAGATACTATACAAGTCCGTGGTAAGGGAAGTCTCGTCTGAAGGGAAGGGAACCGAAGATAGCCCGCTTAACGTTCCGCAGGTGAGCGCCCTTGTCTCAGACAGCGTGGTCGAGATCACGACCGAGAGCATCTCCACATCCTCCTTCATGAGGCAGTACGTTACCAAGGGAGCAGGAAGCGGCGTGGTCCTTACCGCTAGCGGATATATAGTGACAAACTACCACGTGGTGGAAGGAGCAACATCCGTCAATGTGACCCTTCATGACGGCAGCGAATACACTGCTGTGGTCAAAGGTTACGATGAAGCCAGCGACATCGCGGTCATCAAAGTGGACGCGGAAGGACTTAAGCCCGCTGTACTGGGCAACTCATCCGTCCTGGCTGTCGGCGAGCAGATCGTGATCATAGGCAACCCGCTTGGAGAGCTGGGAGGCAGTGTCTCCACAGGCATCATCAGTGCTCTTGCCAGGGATGTGTATGTCGAGGACAGACCGATGACACTGCTGCAGACTGACGCAGCCGTTAACCCGGGCAACTCCGGCGGCGGGATGTTCAATCTCTATGGGGAGCTCGTCGGCATAGTCAACGCTAAGAGCGAAGGCGACGCCATCGACAACATCGGATTCGCCATTCCTTTGGACGACGTCAAGAGCGTTATCGAATCCCTTATGAGCGTAGGCTATGTGCCCGGCAGGCCTTACCTCGGCTTTGAGACCGTATATATAGACAATGCCTTTTCCGCCATGCAGTACCGCGTTACAAGCTTCGGTGTATACGTGCTCAATGTCAGAGAGGGCTCCAATGCCGATAAAGCGGGCATAGAGAACGGCGATATGATCATCTCCATCAACGGGGAGGCGGTCGGCAGCGATGCTGACATCACCGGCATGATTAATGAGATGAACGCGGGCGATACCGTGACCGTAAAGGTACGCCGTTATTCCTCCGAAAAGGAGATAACCTATGAATTGGAGGAATACATACCTGATTACATCATCATCAGATAGGCTGCAAGCCTCCAAAACCTCTTCCGTTGGGAAGGGGCTTTTTTATTGGCTCGGAATGGTCGAAAAAATAAAGCAAGTGTGCAGTTCATGTTAATTGTCCGTTGGACTGATGTATAATTAAGCGAAAAAAAACTAATGAGGTCTATAAATGAACGCGCAATCAGTAATCAAAAGTTACATCAGTCCAAAACCCATCCTTAGGATACTCGCCCTGGCGACAGCTGTACTGGGTGTCCTGTTCATCTTCCTGGCGATCGGAGCCGGAGGCAAGGATGACAAGGCTTCGGCAGAGCCCTTCTATCCTTCGGATTCACCGATCGGATCGTACTGCTACGTGGACGTCGTCGGTGTTTCCGACTGGCTGTATAAGGTAGGCGATTACGATACTTATTATACGATACAGGACAACGAGGATTATTTTTATATCGCCAAGATACCCTCCTCAATCATCAGGAAGCTTTCTGCTCAGAGCGCCTACTTTGAAGCGTACATGAACGAGGAGGCAGCTGAAGCTCCGGAGCCCTACAGGATGTACGGTATAGTCAGATCCGTCGGGTCCGAGACAAAAGAGAGCATCTGCGAAGTCTGGGGCTTTGAAAGCGCAGACTATGACCGTATCTTCGGTAAGAATATGCTCGATGCCGGTTCTTCACCTTCATCAGATAAGACAGGAGCCTTTGCTGCAGGAGCTGTGTTTATGTTCTCCTTCGCACTCATCTTCGGGATACTGGT
>JAIKVR010000074.1 GCA_024685545.1 Eubacteriales bacterium
CGGTTCAGATTCATGCCAGCCCATTAATTCGCCGTCATCACGGATGACGAGATTGACGTTGTTGAAATTGATCGCTGTTTCCCAGCAGGGGATAAATACCTTGACACCGTGGATGATAAAACGGCCGGTTAAAAGGTCGTATATAGCGCCGTCATCGTTAATCAGGTAATGCCCACGGATCGCAGGCAGTTCCATAGCCGCTGCATAGTTGGCGAGCGCGAGTGTTTCTTCCGGCGTGGGCATTTCAGCGGGGTCTGGCGCTTTGGTCACAGGAGGTTCGGTTGAGCTGACGTTTACGGACTTGATGGGATCGGATGCGACCGGCTTTTCCACACATGCTGCAGATGACAGCAGAACTGCAAGCGCGAGGATGACAACAAATAATCTGATAAAACTATTCATGAGAAACTCCAATTCCAGCAGGCAGTTCTTGCTTTCGACTGTCTACTATATAATACTATATAATACTATGGAAGCGAGCACAAGGTTGCTGATATATCCCTGTTTTGCAAAATATATTTTTGAAAGAGCAATGTTATCAGCGAGTACGCGAAGAATTTGGCAGTTTCTGCGATTATATTTGGGCTTTCTCAGGTGGAAGGACAATCTTATATCAAGGACATGCAACGGGGCTAATCCCGGTTAGCAATGGTCTTTCCAACAAGATAAGCAACAACTTGAGAAGGCATGGCTTCAAATATGTTGGACCTATCACCATATACTCACATTTGCAGGCATGCGGAATTATCAACGACCACGATAAAGATTGCCCCTGTTGGAAGAAAATAGTAAGCGAATACCCAACCGTAACGAAGAGACGAGATCATGAGGTAAAATGATACTTTCGATGCAATAGCAAAGCGACAATCAGTACTTTAGTTCACTCGCACACGATTACCCTATCTCGTACACGATTACCCTATCTCGCACACGATTACCCCCATCTCGCACACGATTTCAGAGTCGGTCGAGATGGGGTTTTTACTGTAAATGGTCGAAAATCGACTGGATGAGCATGAATGAAGAGACGGCTCGAGCAGGTATTCGTGTGCGAGAAGCCGAAAAAGCCCATAATATAAGGACTTTTTCACATGGGAGGGTGCAAAAAAGAAGGACCCTAATTGTATCCAAATCAGAGTCCTTCTATGGTGCCGGTGGTGGTAACGGACTTGCCCGCAAGCGATTGGCAGCGCAGTGAAGGCGTTGCGAGGGCGTTTACAACCGAGCAGCCGCAGCAAGTGTAATCGCTTGCGGAAAGGAGCCGCGAACGATGCGACGTCCGCGGCGACGTGGTACGAGTAGAGATAACTGACACAGCAGCGAACGATCATATTCTATACAATACCCTGCTTCCGTTCAAAGATCAGATTGTGGAATTGCGTCAAGGTGCCACACACGAAGAGAAGTCTGATCAAACAGCGCATCATTGTCAGTTCCTAAGACGGTTTATATGATTTATAGAGGATATAACTATATGAGACAGGGAGCAGATCACATATAACTTGGTCTGCTCTCTTTCTTTATGATTCTATCTGAACACGCTTCCGGAATTTGTCCGGCGTGATCCCGTACATTTCCTTAAAACTGCGGATAAACTGGCGGGTATCTTTATAGCCGATCTCTTCGCAGATATGATCCAGCTTCCAGTGTTTCGTTTTCAGCAACTCTGCTGCCTTTCGGAGCTTAAAATCCTTGACCGTCTCTGAGAAGGACCGTCCGGCCTGCTCCTGAAACATACGGCTCAGATAGGATTCATTATAGTGGAACTCCGCGGCAAGATCATGAAGCGTGACCGTGCGATAGTGATTGTACATATAGTTAATCATATCCAGCATGCGCTGATCCCGCAGAGCAATGCTGTAGAGCGGCTGCATGGTATGGAGATATCTCTGAAGAATATAGGTAATGAGGCTTGTTGCCGTCGATTCCATGAGCTCGTTTCGATAAGGAAGATCGAGATGTTGCTGCTCATACAGGAAAAGAAGCATGCTTTCGGCGGCAGGGTCTTCGCCGCACTGAAAGCTGATCGGATAAATCATGGCCGGAAGATGCGGAATGCTCATCTTCACGAAGTGGCTGAGCCGGATCTTCACGGTAAGACACAGAGAGTCGCCGACCGCAATGAGCTGGTGTCTGGTCGGAACCGGGATGAGAATAAAACTGCCTTCCTGCTGGAGCACCTCGTTCTCGCCGACGCGGTGCATACAGCTGCCGCGGAGCACATAAGCGCATTCGATAAATTCATGGGAATGCGCAGGGATTTCAACATACCGGAGCAGTTTTTCTATGGCAACATTCCTGTCAGGCGGCAGGAAGTCCGCCTCGGTCAAACCGGTTGTTCCGTATCTTTCATGGAAGGAGGCTACGATCTGCCCCTGCTCCCGCAGAGCAGGCGGGTCATTGATGGTCTCCAGGGTATGCCGGTCCGTTCCGTGCATGGTCAGGTACAGATACTGCCCGTGGCGCAGCATGGTTCCTGTCTGGCGGAAGGAATCCAATCCCGCCTTCTCATAGGGATCCAACCGGGACAGCGCCCGGATCAGATGATGATAGCTTGCCAAGGTGTCCCTCCGTTTCTACCCGTATTTGCTTCGGATGCTTCTGGTGATGCGTCTATTATAGCCTCCTAAAAAGTAAAAATCAACCTATTAAATACGTAAATCAGGGGCATTTTTTTATTTCATGCGAAACGTATAATAGAATATAGAAAAGCAGAGAAAGGGCTCTGAACATGGGAAAGCTTCTGAACGATCTGAAATGTACACTCATCCAAAAGGCAGTCTACGCAAAGCTCTATAAGGGACACAGGCCCAACGAGTGGGAACCGTGGCATGCGCCGGAAGTGAAGAAGCCGGAAAGCGGCCTGATCTGCCGAAGCGATATCAAATACGGCGAGACCTGGCCCAACAGTTTTGCGGACATCTGGTATCCCGATGACAGCGGGGAAAAGCGTCCAGTGGTGGTGTACTTTCACGGCGGCGGCTTTATCTTCGGCAACAAATCGGCGGGCGATCCGCTCCAGACCGGAAGCGGCGGCGCGGGAAAGCTGGAAGCCATCGTGAAAGCGGGGTACATTCTCGTGAATGCGGATTACGCCCTTGCCCCGCAGTACCGCTTTCCGGTGCCGATAAGACAATGTGATGAATTGATGCGGTATCTGATCGCTAACGAAGAGGAACTGCATCTGGATATGTCCCGTGTCTGCCTCTCGGGAGGCAGTGCCGGAGCGAATATGACGGAAATCTACGCTGCCTGCGTCTGTAATTCCGATTATGCGACGATGCTCGGCGTCGATCCCGTGATGACAAAAGACACCCTGCGGGTGCTCGCCATCGACGAAGCCGCGTTGGACGCAAGCGTGTTTGATAAAAACATGTACGCCATGCTGGGCTGTGCGACCGGCGCAAAGCGCA
>JAIKVR010000082.1 GCA_024685545.1 Eubacteriales bacterium
TGTTTCTGATCGGCTACTTGCTGTATGCAGAAGTTCTCAGGGAGAACGCATATCTGTCTAGAACCATTGAGGTACAACAGGGGCAGAAGCTGATCGATAAAGGAGCATACGGAGTAGTCCGGCATCCGATGTACGCTGCCACGATATTGATGTTCGTTTCAATGCCGCTGGTCCTCGGTTCGTTCTGGGCTTTTCTTCTGATGCTCGCGGGCTATCCTGTAATCATAGCCTTCCGTATAAGAGATGAGGAAAAGACCCTTGCAGAAGGTCTTGAGGGCTATATAGATTATATGAAAAGGGTGAAATACAGGATATTGCCCTTTGTCTGGTAAATAACTGCGTGGAGGAAACAATGGATAATCCTTTGATACTTGCTTTTGATGTAGGTACGCAGAACGTTAGGGCGATGCTCATCGATAACCATGGAAATGTCGAGGATATCGAAAAAATAGCCTACGATAATCCTTATTATTCTAAGGAAACAGGCTGGGCTGAACAATCCTGCGATTATTATTGGGATAATATGTGCCATGCAAGCCGTGTATTAAGGTCCAGAAATGAACAGGCTTATGCCTCCCGTCTGATCGGAGTGACGCTCACCGCTATACGCGATACGATAGTCTGTGTAGATAAAAAGTATGAACCGCTGAGGGATGCTATACTCTGGCTCGACAATCGCCAGACGGAATATGACAGAGATTTTCCATTATTCCTGAGACTGATTTACAAGATTACGGGAATGTATAAAACTGCCTGCGTGCAGCGTTCATCTTCCGCCTGCAACTGGATCATGAATCACGAGAGCGAACTCTGGAAAAGGACGCATAAGCTGATGATGCTTCCGGGCTACCTCACCTGCCGTCTTACAGGAAATCCGGCAGACAGTACCGCGAACATGATCGGTCATATACCCTTCGATGCCCATACCTTCGATTGGATGAAAAAGGGAAACATAAAGCGCAAGGTCTTCGATATACCGAATCCGAAGCTGGTGGATCTGGTTGATCCTGGCAGCCTTCTGGGCGGAATCACCGGTGAAGCTTCCCTTGATACGGGCATACCAGAAGGCGTACCTGTTTATGCCACAGGCAGCGATAAGGGGTGCGAAACCCTGGGACTTTCAGTGACATCCATGGAAAAGGCTTCCCTAAGCTTCGGCACCACGGCTACAGTACAGATGACCACCAGGGATTATATTGAACCGCAGCGCTTGATTCCACCTTTTCCTGCTGTTATTAAGGGTTTTTTAAATCCAGAGGTAGAGATCAACAAGGGTTACTGGCTTGTGAACTGGTTCCTTAATGAATTTGCCGAGGACAAGATAGAGGAAGCAAAGGAAAAAGGCGTGGATCCTGAGGATCTTCTCAATTCGCAGCTGAAAGACGTGCCGCCAGGAAGCGGAGGCATTATTTTCCAGCCATATTTTACGCCTGGGCTCAATAACCCTCTTGCAAAGGGTGCTGTGATAGGTTTATCGGAAAATGTCACCAAGGCGCATCTTTACCGTTCGATCATAGAGGGCATCAATTTTGCCCTTACAGAAGGCTTGGAAAACATTGAGAAGAATGCGAATGTCAAAGTGACGGAGCTGTATGCGGCCGGAGGCGGATCAAAAAGCAATGAGATACTTCAGATCACTGCCGATATGTTCGGCAGGCCGGTCAAGCGAATACAGACATCGGAAGCTGCCGGGCTCGGAGCTGCAATGATCGGTTTCAACGCAGCAGGGGTCTTTGAAAACATAGACGAAGCTGTTGAGAAAATGGTCCACGTAAAAGACACTTTTGAACCGGACGAAAAGGCTCATGAGATATACGAATCTATATATTCCGGTGTTTTCGTGAAGATCCTTGGTAAACTGCTCCCGCTTTATCAGAAGGAAAAAGAACTTGAACGTCAGTTTAAGCCCGGGGAAGGAAAATAGAAAATGAAAGACAAACCTCTGGTCATTGGTATCGCGGGAGGAAGCGGAAGCGGAAAATCCACGATCACAGAGAAGATAAAAGGACAGTTCCCTGACAATGTCGCTGTGATATGCCACGACAACTATTATAGATCCCATGATGATATGCCGCTTGAAGACAGGGCGAACATTAATTACGATCATCCGGACGCATTCGACACTTCACTGATGGTTGAAGACCTTAAAAGACTGAAGGAATGGCAGACTGTCGAGATACCGACTTATTCCTATATCGTACACAACAGGTTGAAGGAGACCCTTACCGTGGAACCGAAGGACGTCATCCTTGCCGAAGGGATCCTGTTATTTGAAGACGAGGCCCTGCGCGACCTCATCGATATCAAGATCTTTGTGGATGCTCCTGCTGATCTGAGGTTTATCAGAAGGATGCTCAGGGATGTCAATGAAAGGGGCCGTACGCTCGACAGCGTGGTCAGTCAGTATATCACCACTGTCAAGCCTATGCACGATAAATTCGTTGAACCGACGAAAGATTTCGCCGACATCATCGTTACAGGCGGAGGCTTCAACGAGATCGCCATCGATATCATATCTTCCAAGGTTGCCGCATGGGTTGGAAGAGGGGTAAAGTGATATGACGACGGTATTATATGTCTTTCTCGCTTTGCTGGCGGCATTTTTCTTGGTGATACTGACGCGTGCTGCGATGTTCAGACCTGAGCAGATGCCGGAGCCGGCCAAGGAGGAAGTGGATATAGATCCGGATAAAACGGTATATGACCTGAGGCATATGGTGCGCTGCAGGACCGTTTCCTATACGGATGAGTCTTTGGAGGATAAGAGCCAGTTCGATGCCTTTAAGGAACTGCTCAAAAAACTGTATCCTGAAGTTAATGAACATGCAGAGCTGAGTTATCCTTCAAGGACCGGTATCTTATACCGCATTCGCGGCAAAAGCGGCTCTAATCATGCTGCGGTTTTTATGGCGCATTACGACGTCGTTCCGGCTGATGAGGGATCATGGGAAAAGCCGGCTTTCGATGGGGTTATAGAGGATGGAGTCCTGTGGGGCAGAGGTACATTGGATACCAAAGTTACACTGTGCGGAACGATGGAAGCCGCGGAATACCTGCTTTCCAATGGATTTGTTCCGGAAAACGATATCTACTTGGCCTTCTCCGGGGAGGAGGAGATTGCGGGTCCGACTGCCTCAGATATCGCAAAGTCTCTGAAAGAGGACGGCGTGGAGATCGATTTCGTCATCGACGAGGGCGGTGCTGTCGTTGAAGAGGTCTTCCCTGGTGTAAAAGGACCTTGTGCGCTTGTCGGCATAAGTGAAAAAGGTATCATGGATGCGGAATTCCGCCTGAAATCCAACGGCGGCCACGCATCAGCTCCTCCGGCGCATACCATTGTGGGTGAAATGGCCAGGGCCATATGCAATATAGAGGACAATCCATTCAAAATGCAGATCACTAAGGCTGTCTCAGAAATGTTCGATACTCTCGGACGCCGTTCGACATTCCTTTACAGGATCATTTTCGCGAACCTGTGGTGCTTTAAAGGAGTACTCGATATGATATGCCGTAAGAGCGGAGGAGAACTGAATGCGCTTGTGCGCACTACCGCAGCCTTTACAATGTCCAGAGGCAGCCTGGATTCCAATGTCCTCCCGAACGAGGCGGCAGCAGTCGCGAATCTAAGGCTCTGCGGGGAGGATACCGCAGAGTCCGCGCTTGCCTATCTGAGAGAAAAGACAGGCAACGACAAAATCGAGGTCAGCATGCTTCATGGCACGGATCCAAGCCCTGTGTCGCTTACAGAAGGACCTGCATGGGAAAAGCTTTGCAGAGCTATCTCTCAGACCTGGAGCGACGCTGTGATTTCACCTTATATGATGATTGCGGCAAGCGATTCCCGTTATTATTCCCTGATAAGCGATAAGGTCTACCGATTCTCATGCATGGCTTTGTCCAAGGAGGAAAGAGGGCTCATCCATGGTAATAATGAGCGTATACCGCTGCAGAAGATCACCGAAACAGCAAAATTCTATGTGAGACTCATGAAACAGTTCTAAACAGACGGAACGCCGGGGAAATCCCGGCGTTCTTCAATCTGCTTAAGTCTTCAGTTGGTTAGTTGCGGCCTTCAGATGGGATAAGCTCATTTATCCTGTTCTCTATCACGTCCAGCCTTTTGTTCATTTCCTCAGCCGCATTTGTTATGGATCCGTATTCCACGGGTGAATGGATCGTATATTCCTTCAGCTTTGCAGCCGCTTCTTCGGTCTTTTGGTTCTTGTCCGTCAGATAAAAGCAGCCGACCATGATAGCCATCGCAAGGATAAGCAGCAGGTAATTGTTGAATTTCCTTCTCATTGTCCCTCGGACTGAGCCTCCGTTTCATCTGGCTGCTGAAGGTCGGCGAGTTTTTCTTCCAATTTATTTACCCTTGCTCTCAGCTCCTCTATGGTCTTCGTATAATTGGCGAATTGTTCGTTGTAGTCAGCTTCCAGATCAAGTATCTCGTTATCCTGAGCCGAGATAGTTTCCATCTGCTTTGCAATCACTGTTTCATATTTTGGAATAAGCCAGTAATTGACACCAAGAAACCATCCTGCGTTGATGATTATCACCAAAAACAGCGCGAAAAAGAAATTGACGCCCTTTTTGACTACGACCTTCTCGCTTTTCTCCTGTGTGCCGCGTTTGTTTGAAGTCTCTGGCACGGACGATCCTGAAGCTCCTCCTCTGTCATCCTCGGAGGGAACGGCAGGAATATCGTTATTCAATTTCAGCTCAATATCGTTACCTTTGTCTTCAGTCATGAACGTGTCTTTATTGTTCTCCATCATTTGCTTTTATTCTTCGGCTTTTCTGTGATAATACCAGTTCTCTTCTTTGGGGAAATCGCGGTTGATCACTTTGGGCGGAACTTCCAGCTGCGACGGATCTTTCAGATAAGCCTTCATCTTTGCGAAAGCTGCGGCAAAGTAAGCCCCGTCTGCGATGCGCTCATCCATTACAACACCTATCGGGATGCACTTTTCGCTGGTGAGTGTTCCGTCGGGATCGCGTTTCAAAACTTCGCGTGTATTGCCCATGGCCAGGAATATGCTGGTCGTACCGAAGTTATAGATGTGGTGATATATGTGGTTCGTACGAATGCTGGCCAGGTTAGTGATCGAAAAACTGGCGTGGAAGGGGCTCGCCTCTATTACGAATCTTGGAAGCAGGTTATGCTTCTCCAACCATCTTAGGATGGCTACACCAGTCACAAGCAGCCATTGCTGGCTGAGCAGCAGGTTGATGATCTTATCCGTTGAGTTTGTTTCTCCTTCTTGACGGTTTTGGTCGACATAGGAATCTATGACTTTCTGAACGTCGAAAACTGTGTCTTCGAACTCGAAGTACATCTTGTTCATCGTACCTTCCAGTTTGCCGGGCTTCATGACCACCATTCCTACGCAAAGCTCGTTTCTCGCATATATTTTTTTATTGGCGATAAACCTGTTGAGCGCCGGGTATTCCGCCATAGCTCGGATCGTCGCCGCTATAATCAGGCCCATATGCGAAATCTTGCAGTTTTCCTTGCGCTTGGCGTTGATGTAATTCTGTATTGGCTCCATGGGAATATCGATCGTTATCATATTCATGGCATCGCTTCTTTCGCGCAGAAAATAAGGCATGATCGTATACATCGGGTCTACTCTTTTTAATCGTTTTCCGTCTTTTCTCATTACTGCCTCCGGCATTCATTGTCTGCAGATATATTACAATAAAGTTTCAAAAATTGGAAGTATTTTTTGTTTCTTTCCTGCAGATTACACTAACGAATCTTGGATTATTCTCAATAATACGGCTTTCCTTGCATGGTGGGGCATATACTGATACAATTACTTCACACTTTCAAATAAAAAATCGAAAGCAGGTAAAATAATGAAGAAGACATGTGTTACTTCACGCGGGATCATAACGCCGATATTCAAACAGGGCGATGATCTTGCCGGTGAGATAGTCAAGAGTATCTGTGAAGCCGCGAGCGAAGAAGGCTTTTCACTTCATGACGGTGATATCGTCGGAGTAACTGAATCAGTGCTTGCGCGCACCCAAGGCAACTACGCCACTGTAGAACAGATCACCAAGGATGTTATGCGTAAATTCGGAGGAGCGGAGATCGGCGTCGTTTTCCCGATCATGTCCCGCAACCGTTTTTCCATCCTCCTGAAGGCTTTCGCCAAAGGCGCGGAAAAGGTATATGTACAGCTTTCCTATCCATGTGACGAGGTGGGCAATGAACTGATCTCGATAGAATACATGGATGAGAAAAACGTTGATCCATATGCGCAGAATTTTGATGAGAAAACTTTCCGGGCTGTTTTCGGATACCGCACTAAGCATAGGTTCACAGGAATCGATTATATAGAGTATTATAAGAGCCTGGCGGACAATATCGAGATAATCTTCTCTAACGATCCGACATATGTCCTTAACTACACAAAGAACGTTCTGTCCTGTGACATCCACTCAAGGGAGAGGACGAAGAGAAGGCTTAAAGCCGCGGGCGCTGCTCTTGTTTACGGAATGGACGACATATTATCCGAGAGTGTGGATGGAAGCGGATATAATCCAGAATATGGGCTGCTTGGTTCCAATAAGGCCACAGAGGAAAAGGTCAAGCTTTTCCCGAGGGATGCTGAGGTCTTTGCGAATGAACTGCAGAAGCTTCTTTTTGAAAAGACCGGTAAGCACATGGAGGTTTTGGTCTACGGTGACGGGTGTTTCAAGGACCCGGTCGGTGGGATCTGGGAGCTTGCTGATCCGGTCGTATCTCCCGGATTTACTGAGAGACTCAACGGAACCCCAAATGAATTGAAGATAAAGTACTTTGCCGATAACGAGTATTCCGGTCTGACGGGACAGGAATTGGAAGAAGCAATGAAGAAGGCTATTAAGGGAAAGGAGAGCGATCTCGTCGGAAACATGGTCTCTGAAGGAACCACTCCGCGCAGATATACAGACCTGCTCGGGAGCCTGTGCGACCTTACAAGCGGGAGCGGAGACAGAGGGACTCCTGTAGTCCTTGTACAGGGTTATTTTACAAATTATGCAACTGAGTAACGAACAGCATGCCCTTCTTCCCGGGGCATTATTAAACGAGAAAGGGGAACTGAATGAGGCGGGATACGCCAGATCGCTTATAAAGGAATACGACAGGAAAGCAATAAAGGCTCCTGCACTGCGCATTAAGGAATGGGACTATTACTGCATAACGAACGATGATTATGCTGTCGCTCTGACTATCGATGACAATTCGTATATGGGTCTGGATTCCATATCCTTTATGGATTTCAAGTCAGGGACCAGCATCACGCGCAGCCCGATGCAGTTGCTTACATTCGGTAAAAAAGCATTGCCTTCCTCTTCAAATGAAGGCGATGTCTATTCTGAAGGCAAAGGATATTCTATAAGATTTGTCAATAAAAGCAGCGAGCGGGTCATTACCGCGCACATGGATGATTTTTCGGACAATGAGGCGATAGACCTCGATATCGTCCTTTACGATATCCCATCTGAATCCATGGTCATTGCTACACCCTTTGCAGAGGCTCCAAAAGCCTTTTACTATAATCAGAAGATCAACTGCATGAGAGCTAAAGGCACTGTCAGGATCGGCGGAATGGAATATGACTTCGACGGAAATGATTCCTTTGGGGTCCTTGACTGGGGCAGAGGTGTTTGGACCTACAGCAATACCTGGTACTGGAGCAGTCTGAACTGCTCCGTTGACGGGATAAAGTTTGGTTTTAATCTGGAATATGGATTCGGGGATACATCAGCCGCTTCTGAAAATATGCTCTTTTTTGACGGCAAGGCCCACAAACTGGGTAAGGTAGTTTTTGATATACCGACAAGTCAGGGGAGGGATGATTTCATGTCCGTGTGGAACATAAAAGATGATGAGGGCAGGCTGGACCTGAAAATGGAACCTGTTCTTAACTGGTCCGCTCTGACTGATTTCAAGGTCCTCAAAAGCGATCAGAATCAGGTCTTCGGGAGATTCTCCGGCAGAGCAGTGCTGGACGACGGGACTGAGATAGCCATACGTGACAAAACAGGTTTTGCAGAAAAGGTTACAAACAAGTGGTGATTGTAGACTATACATGCGGGTTTTTAACCCGCTTTTTTTATTTACTGTATTATTGTATAAAGCGTTGCTAATTCGAAATATAAGATATATAATATTATTGAACGTACAATAATATATCCAATATAACAGGGAGGATAAAATGGATAAGTATATTGAAGCATTGCGTCAGGAACGCGATCAGGTATCGAAGGACGTACGCCGCGGGATAATCCCGAAGAGAGTGCCCGTAAGGGACAGTCTGAGTTTGGAACTGCTCATTGAATACGCGGGCAAGGATCTGCTTACCACACAATACCATTATAACTATGAAGAGTGTGTTGAGATCATGGAAAAAGCGCAGGAGATAGTCCGGGGTGATAATTTCGGTGCTGCTTTTGCACGTAACCCTGTAGCAGCAATGCTGATAAAGGGCAAAACAAATTATATGAGCAAATCAGGATTTATACAGCATCCGGAGACCTGTGTGATGGAAGAAGATGAGTATGACGAACTCATCGCAGACCCGGAAACCTTTATAGGCGAAAAGATCATCCCGCGTAAAGCAGGCATGTATTCCGTCAGCCCGATGACTTTTGCCGTATCTTATCTGCGAAACTATCTTGCGAATCTGGACCAGAACACTGTTTTGACGAGTGCGAGCAGATATATTCAGGAAAAGTACGGGTATCCTATGGGAGGTTCGACGGGCAGCATGACGGGCGTGCCATTCGACGAGATCGCAGACCAGTACAGAGGCTTCAGAAACATCACAATAGATATGAAAAGGCAGCCACAGAAGGTGCTCGACGCAATGGAGGCGCTGATGCCCAAGAATATCGCCATTCAAATGCCTGCGAAGATCGATGAATTCACGACCAGCTCCATCATGACCCACATGGGAGTGTTCCTGAACACTAAGGATTTCGAAAAGTTCTATTGGCCTAATTTCGCCAAGCTTTGCCATATTGCCGGCGAACGCGGAATGCATATGTATATCTTCTGTGAAGGTGACTGGACAAGGTTCCTTGACCATCTGTATGATCTGCCTGCAGGATGCCAGTTCGCATTTGAGTACGGAGATCCTCAGAAAGTGAAAGACAAGCTTGGAAAAAAGCATATCGTCGGCGGGTTCTATCCGGTCACGCTGCTGCGCAACGGAACGAAGCAGGAATGCCTCGATAAGGCAAAGGAACTGATCGATATACTGGCACCAGGCGGAAACTTTATGTGGAGCTACGATAAACAGGCTCTTTCCCTTGCAGATATTAATATCGATAACTACATCGCTGTTCAGGAGTATGTGCTCAACAATACCAATTACGCGAATGCAGGGCAGAAAGCTTCAGGAGAATTTGATTTCGTGAACTTCCAGGATACCGTCAAGCATTATCTGAAGGATTATCCGGAATTCAAATCCAAGCACGATCTGCCCTTCGAGGAATTCATTCAGGACTACCCAGTTCCGGCCGAGAGGGTTATCCCCTATATGAGGGAAGCTTACGAGAAATATGTAAGTCTGGTTCCTTATCCGAAGTTTGGAATGTAAGCAATGCTTATTGCTTATTCGAAAAGACAAACACAGCCCCCATATACACGGGGCTGTGTTTTATTAAGCTATCGCTTATGCTATTATGATACAGTAATACTCAAAGGAGCTCTCAATGAAACTGCTTGTATTCGACCTCGGAGGTTCTTCCATAAAAGCCGGTATCGTAGATGAAAACTATAACCTGACAGATAAAAGGAAATTCGCCGTCAATGGAGACAGTGTGGAGACACTTCTGGAGGATGGCGTAGAAATGCTGAAACATATTTCTTCTCCAAGTCAGTTCGTTAAAACGATTCTTACTATAAAGGAAGAAATGCTGCCAAATGCGGACGGCATCGGCTTTTCTGTCAATTTTCCTTTTGATAACGCCACGGGAAATGCCTACCATGGAGGAGCGGCTAACCGCTATCTCAATAATTCAAATCTGTACGAGGCATTCAGAAGAAAGACCGATCTGCCGGTAAGCGCGGATAACGACGGCAAATGCCTGTTGCTGGCGGAAGTGGAGGCAGGCTGCCTGAAAGGACTGCGTGATGCCATGGCTCTCGGATTTGGAACGGGAATATCCTGCGGCATTCTTGCAGGCGGCCAAGTCGTACGAGGAGAACACTTCTGTTCTAACGAAGTATGCCCGGTAATAATAAATGATGTAGAAAAACCTCAGATGCAGGATATGTGGATGGCTGCGGCCTCTCTTCCATCTATGCTGAGGAAACTCGCTGCAGCTCTTGGACGGGCCGAGAACGAGGTGAACGGCTTCGTTGCTTTCGACCTATTTGAAAAAGGAGAGTATCTGGAATACCTGAAAGAAATGTGCAGACATATAGCCCTTCAGATCTATAATTTTCAGCTGATTCTGGATCCGGGCGCGTTTGCGATCGGCGGTGGAATTGCAGCCCGTAAGATATTCGTCGACACCATACAGGAAGAGATCGATAGGCTCCATTACGGAATAGGGTTTGGGGCCAACTACAAGCCTGATGTTCGGCAGGCCAAATTCCTGAGCGATTCCAATCTGGTCGGAGCTGCCGCCGCGTTCCGCCGTCTTTACAATGTCTGAGCCAGCAATCCTCCAAAGTGCAGAAGCTTCCTTACCATGCTATAATCGTAATATCCAATAAAAAACCTCCACTCATTATAGTGGAGGCTTTTTTCTATTCATCCGCTCCGGCGTCAGTGTATAGTTCTTCCAGTTCCTCCGGTGTAAATTCGTAGGATTTATTGCAGAAATGGCACTTGGTCTCTACCGGCTTGCCTTCATCGATCATTTCCCGTATCTCTTTTTTGCCCAGGGATACGATACCGCTGGCAAATCTTTCCTTGGAACAGGTACACTCGTATCTGGTTTCATGCTCGGAAAGTATATCGTACTCCATGCCTTTGAGTATCTGATCAAGTATCTCTTTGTTGCCGGTCTTCTTGGCAATCAGCAAGGAGATGCTCTCCATTGCCTGGATGTTTTCTTCTATCGCGGGGATCAGGCTCTGATCGGCAAATGGCATCAGCTGTAGCAAAAAGCCTCCTGCTGAGACTATATCAAATTCATCATTGACCCTCACTCCCAAAGCGCAGACGGTAGGAATCTGCTCGCTTTTCGCATAGTATTCCGCGATATCCACGGCGATTTCGGATGTGGAAAGTTCGCATATTCCTACATATGGCTCTTTTGTACCAGTATCCCGTATCACATAAAGCAGGCCTTTACCTACGGCTTTTCCGACATCCAGCTTACCTTTTTCATTCAACGGAAGTTCGGCTGTGGGGTGAGCAACATAGCCGCGCACATTTCCGCCCGCTTCCCCAACAGCTACTATAGAGCCCAATGGACCGTCGCCTTTTATCTGCAGGGTCAGAGAGTCGGTCTCGTTCTTCAGTGTTGAACTCATAAGGGAGACAGCGGTCAGAGTTCTGCCTAACGCGGCGCTGGCTGTCTTGGACGTGCGGTGTATCAACCTTGCCTCCCGGA
The DNA here is from genome assembly GCA_024685545.1 of Eubacteriales bacterium. GTDB lineage: Bacteria > Bacillota > Clostridia > Eubacteriales > Anaerofustaceae > JAAYHF01. The sequence goes on from JAIKVR010000082.1 coordinate 11,569, forward strand.
CGATATCCGTGGAATCTTCCAGCAATACCCTGATGCTCCCGTCCCTGGTCAGCGCATCCGTTAATTTGCCCATCCTACGCCCCCACTTTTTCAGTGAATCTGGCCAGACATTTTTCATCAGTTCCGCAACAGCCGCCGAGGATGCGCACTCCGTCCAGGTATATTTCATACAGTTCGTCTGCATAATCCTCCGGGCTCATCTTGTAGGTAGTGATCTCACCATGATGCACCGGCTGTCCTCTGTTTGGTTTGGCGAGCACCGGCTGGGTGCTCAGTTCACGAAACTCTTTTACAAGCGGCAGCATTTCTCTTGGAGTTATGAAGCAGTTGAGCCCTGCCGCGAGAGGCTTTAATTCGTTGACTACACCGGCGTATTTTTTCAGATCCTCTCCGCACCAGGATTTTCCGCTGGCATCAAAGGCCATGGATGTCATAATAGGCAGGTCACTGTTGTCTCTTACTGCATTTATAGCCGCTCTGATCTCATCGCTCATGCCGATGGTCTCGATAAACACGCAGTCAGGTCTGAATTCCTTCGCAATACGCACCTGGCGTGAGTAAAGCTCATAGCATTTTTTGTATGGGAAGGCCCCATCATCATTGCTAAAGGAATACCCGCTCGGACTCATATCGAACAGTATGAACGTGTCAGGGAAACCTTCAGCAGCTGTCCTGGCATTATTAAAAGCAGCCTTAATAATCTCTTCCATGGTAAAGCCGCTGCTTTGTTCCGTCTCCTCAGTGAGATTGAAAGTGTTTGTCAGAAGGGCCATGGTGCCTGCTTCCAGATAAGATCTCTGGATCTTTTCTATCACATCCGGATGTTCTATATTGGCTGCCTGTATACGGTTCTGGTCGATGCCCTCCATAATGGCCCTAACGCCCATGGAACCGTCAAGTATTAAAAGATCGTTGTTTTTTACCAGTTCACTGATGCTTCTCATATTCTCCCCATTCCCAGAAGTACAATCAGTCCTAAGGCCCAGCAGTATACCGAGAAGCCCATCAGACCGCCCTTCTGTACGATTTTTTTAAAGAACACTATTGACATATATCCGCTCACCAGAGCGGCGATAAAGCCCACAAGACACGGAAGAATGGATATGGTTCCGACAGCTTCCGCAATATCGCCGATCTTCAGAATAACGCTTCCTGCGATAGTAGGCAATGCGAGCAGGAAAGAGAATTCCAGCGCGTCCTCTTTTTTCAGCCCCATCACAACGCCTCCGGTCATCGTCGTTCCGGAGCGGGAAAGCCCAGGCATGATGGCGCACATCTGGAACAGCCCTACGACAAAGGATTTTATGACACCGAGGTCCCCAAGCTCTCCCGTCGTATGTTGACTGAGTTTTTCCGCCAGGCACAGCACGAACCCGGTCAGCAACAGCATCATTCCCACCACTGGGAGTTTTTGGAAAAGAGAATCCACCAGGTCATCCAGCAATACGCCTGCTATACCGGCAGGTATGCAGCCGATGATGATATAAAAGATATAACGGCGGTATTTGTTTTCCTTCAGGCCAGCTCCTTTGCGTGTGAATACATCCTTCAGCATAAGGAAAAATTCCCTTATCATACCGATGACAGTCTGTGAATATGCCGCCACAATGGCAAAGAACGTAGCAGCATGCAGAAGTATATCAAAAGCCAGGTTGTTTTCCGTTATCCCGAACATGGTCTGGGCGACCACCAGGTGCCCGGAACTGCTGACCGGCAGGAATTCCGTGATGCCCTGTATCAGCCCCAGTATAAGTCCTTCCAAAATGCTCATAATGTCCTCCAAACGGTATAATACATTTTAACACAACTGATTAAACATGCATTATCTGTTTTCCTTTCTTCTGTGTTGCTTTGGTATGGAAAACTCTGTGTTCCGGTTTAGACTATGTTTCTAATCCCAATGCGCGCAGCCGGTACTGATTAATATGTGTAACTTGCTGCGCTGACTATGAAAAGAGCGTTGCTGATGCTACAATTTATCCGGTAGACTATGTATAAAACGGAATTCATATCAAGGAGCCTGGAGGATACGGCAAAGGTTGGAAACGCCATCGCCGGTATACTGGAAAGAGGAGATACGGTTGCGCTTTACGGTGATATGGCCAGCGGCAAAACCGCTCTCTCCCGTTTTATTTTCGAAGCGAAGGGATTTGCCTCCGGCTTTTCGAGCCCTACATACGCTATTATTAATGAATACACCGACCTGCAAGGCGGTAAAGCCTATCATATCGATGCTTACCGACTTTCCTCTACTGAGGAACTGCTTTATGCAGGTGTGGACGAATTGACCGATGCAGTTCTTGCAGTCATCGAATGGGCGGATATCGTGGAGGAAGCAATCCCGGAGGACTCAACAAGGGTCCATATATATAAAACTGACGACATCAACACCCGACGGATGGAAATTTTCGTTGACAGCAGCGATAAGCTCGCCAAGCTGAATGAGGCCCTGAAATGAAGATACTTGCGATTGATACTTCTACGATAGCCGCTTCGGCGGCAGTTATGGATGAGAATAAGCTCTGCGGCGAGTTCATGACTGACCTGAAGCTTAAGCACTCTGAGAAACTGATGTTCCTGATCGACGGGCTGCTTGACAATCTCAGGATGAATATCAATGATATCGATGCGTTTGCCTGCGGCAGAGGTCCGGGTTCCTTCACCGGCCTGAGGATCGCAGCGGCGGCAGTCAAAGGCCTGGCTCAGCCCGGCAATAAGCCTATCATCGGTGTGTCTTCTCTGGCAGCCTGTGCCTATGCACAGATCAGCCGCGAGAATGAATTCATCATCCCGATTTTCGACGCCCAAAGGGAAGAGGTCTATACTGGCATCTATGCTCATGACCGCACAGGATTTTCGTGCATCACCCCAGACTGTATCAGGAATGCAGAGGAGTATTTTACCACCCTGGAAGAAAGAGGAGGAAAATACGTATTCTGCGGTGACGGTGTATTAAAATACATGGAGAGGATAAAAATCCAGCTTGGAGAGAAGGCGGCTTTTTCGGGTAATGAGCTTCTCATGCCTCGTGCTTCCATGGTTGCATCCCTTGCCCTGCAGCAGTATGAAAAAGGACAGTATGATGATTACGGGACCTTTATGCCCGAGTATATTCGGGGCACGGACGCGCAGGTGTTTATAAAGAAATGACAGAATACAGGATCGTTAGAGCGAACATTTTACATCTTGTCGGCATCGACCGCATTGAAAAAGCCTGTTTCCCGATCCCATGGAGCACTGACCTTCTGTTGAATTCCATCCTCAGCGATGAATACAGCACATTCGTCGCAATTTCGGGGAAGAAGGTGATCGGCTTCGGGATCATGATGCAAAACTACGATGAATCTCACATCATGAACGTGGCGGTGGATTCAGGTCATCGTCGTTCCGGCGTGGGCAGCGCGGTAATGGAGGCGCTGATCGATGAAAGCAGGCGTCGGGGCCTCTATGACATAACGCTGGAGGTAAGAGCCTCAAACGCTGGGGCGATCGCTCTTTACGAAAAATACGGTTTCCGCACAGAAGGCGTTCGCAGGGAGTATTATTCCGACAACCATGAAGATGCTCTGATCATGTGGCTGCATCTCAATAAGGATGAACACAATGAAGACAATTGTTAAATTAATAATCATATTGCTCCTTTCGGTCGTGATCCTTTCAGACTGTGCTCTCTTTGGCCTGCTGATGACCACTGACGACGATCTTTTTTATGAAAAGCAGTTCAGGGAACAGAATATCGCAGAAAACACAGGCTTGGATTTCGATGTTCTAATGCAGGTCAACGATGAGGTGCAGGATTATCTGAACACCAAACGCGCCGACCTCGTTGTCTACGCTGTAAGATATGGCGAAAAGACGCTGATTTTCAACGAAAATGAGCAGTCGCACATGAAAGATGTCAGGGACTTGTATTCAGCCTTTAAATGGTTTGGCGGAGGATGTATCCTGTTCACGCTGTGTGTATTCTATTTCATTGTGAGAAAGAGGGATCGTTCACTGGCCGGAGCAGTCATGTCCGCATGCGGAGGAGCTTTTGCCCTGCCTGTTCTTTTCGTTGTTTTTTTCGATAAGGCTTTCGTCATTTTTCATCATCTGTTTTTCGAAGGCGACACATGGCTGTTCGACCCTGATACCAACATAATCGTCAATATTTACACCTGGGAATTCTTCATTGAATTCGTGACGAGAGTCGGAGTCTACGCTGTGGCAATGGGTCTCATCATCTTCCTGTCTGCAGCTTATTTCAGAAGAGAATACCGACCGGCGAAGGAGGCTGGACAAAAATGAGCGGTGTTACGATACTGGCTATAGAATCCTCATGCGACGAGACCTCCGCGGCTGTGATAGAAGACGGCAGCCTGCTTTCCAACATAGTGTTTTCACAGATAGATATCCATACAAAGTATGGCGGGGTCGTCCCTGAAATAGCTTCGCGAAGCCATCTCGAAAAAGTCACTGCGGTAACCGATGAAGCATTGGATAAAGCAGGAAAGACGCTTGAAGACCTTTCCGCCGTCGCAGTCACCTGCGGACCGGGTCTTGTCGGGGCGCTTCTTGTGGGTGTTTCTTACGCCAAAGCGCTGTCCTATTCACTTGGATGCAGGCTTATAGGCGTCAACCATATGCGCGGACATATCGGAGCAGCTTTCCTTGCAGGAGCTCAGCCTCCATGCCTGACGCTTGTTGTGTCGGGCGGCCATACAATGATCGTCCGAGTCGATTCATACAGCGATTTTACACTTCTGGGATCCACCAGAGATGATGCTGCCGGAGAGGTTTTCGATAAGGTCGCCCGTGTGGTCGGTTTAGGTTATCCAGGCGGGCCAAAGCTTGATAAGGCTGCTGATGGAGGGAATGAAGATTATCTTGTCCTCCCAAGGGCTATGCTGAATGAGGATAATTATGATTTCAGCTTCAGCGGCATCAAAAGCGCCGTGCTGAATCACATCAATGCGGCGAAAATGAAAAATGAACCAATCGACGTACCGGGAGTGTGCGCTTCCTTCAGAAAATGCGTCTGCGATATTTTGGTGGGAAAGACGATAAGAGCTGCCAAAAACGAAGGTCTAAACCGCATCGCTGTATGCGGAGGGGTGGCCTGCAACTCACTACTGAGAAAAATGCTGATCGAAGCATGTGATCAGAATGGGTATGATCTCACTATCCCCGATGCGTCTTTATGTTCTGACAACGCCGGCATGATCGCCGTATCGGCTTATCACCAGTATTTGGCAGGGGATTTCGCATCTCTTGACCTGAATGCGTCGCCCTCTCTCTCTCTTTGAATAATTGAACGAAGGTCCATTGTCTGAAGTTTTATCTATTCCGACAAACAATCAGGCTTCATATGTGATATAATATTGCAAATATACAGAAAGGAGGTCACATATGAAGTCATTGTTTTATTATCTTATATTCGCTTTAGGCTTCCTGATTGGATACAACACGGGAGAAAGCCTTTTCAGACTGGAGTCTGTCTCAGCTTTTTTGCTGAAGCACTTTTCCGAAACGATTGCGAATGTCTTGATTTGCAGTACATGCGGATTATTATTAGGCATTATTTTTATTATTATCATTCCACGCATTATCAAAGCATTCTCAGAATCCCTACAGCAGTGGATTGCCAACCTGAAGGGTGTTTCGATGATCCAGCTTGTTATTGCGGTGGTATTCATCATCATTGCTCTGCTGATATCTTCACTCATCTGCCTGCCTATTTATAAAATTGATATGCCTGATGTTATCAAGGCGCTTCTGGCGGTGATAGTTTATGTTGGGCTTACATACGGGGCTGTGCTTCTGGCTTTCAACCGCGGTACAGAGATAGAAACAGCGATCAAGGGGATCTTTGTCAGGGCAGAAAACAGTGAAAGAACCAGGAGTCAGAGAAGAAAGAGTTCCGTGATCCCGAAAATACTGGATACAAGTGTCATAATCGATGGGAAAATCTACGATATACTGAAGACGGGTTTCATCGACGGTCCCATAGTCATCTCAACACTTGTCATAGAGGAGCTCCAGTATATCGCCGACTCCTCAGATGCCCTTAAGCGCAATCGGGGCCGCAGAGGATTGGATATACTGAACCTTATCCAGAAGGAACTGCCATTGGAGGTCATAGTCAGCGACAATAATTACGATGATATCCCGGATGTGGATAATAAGATCATCCGTCTGGCAAAGAACATGAAAGGGAAGGTCATTACTAACGACTATAATCTCAACAAGGTAGCAGAGATTATGGGCGTTGAGGTGCTGAATATAAACGAGCTTGCAAACGCGGTTAAGACTGTCGTCCTGCCTGGCGAAGAGTTGAGGATTCATGTGCTCCGCGAGGGCAAGGAGGATCGCCAGGGGGTGGCATATCTGGACGACGGCACTATGATCGTTGTTGAGGATGGCAGAGAATTGATTGGAAAGGATATAACCGCCACAGTGACCAGCGTACTGCAGACGAGTGCGGGGAAAATGGTATTCGTCAGACCGAGCTCTGTAACGGCGGCCGGTAAGTAGCAATGTCAGTAGATAAAGTAAAGGAATATTTCGCTTCATTCGGCAGGGAAGGGGATGTCCTCGAATTCCCTGTTTCCAGCGCAACCGTGGAACTGGCTGCAAAAGCAGTAGGCGTCGAAAATGCCAGAATAGCAAAATCACTTTCTTTCATGAAAGGCGATGACCCCATAATCGTAGTAGTCGCAGGGGACACACGTGTGGATAATCACAAATTTAAGGAGAATTTCGGTTGCAAGGCCAAGATGCTCACTCCCGAACAGGTGACCGGACTCATAGGACATAATATCGGCGGAGTATGCCCGTTTTCGATAAAAGAAGGTGTTCAGACTTATCTGGATGTTTCCATGAAACGTTTTGAAACTGTTTTCCCTGCGTGCGGCAGCTCCAACAGCGCGATCGAACTTACCTGCGATGAACTTGAGAAATACTCTCAGAATTTCATCTCATGGGTAGATGTCTGCAAGGACTGGATATAGAACGAACAGATCAGATACATAGACATAGCAACGCCTCTGAACCGCATCGGTTCGGAGGCGTTGCTATGTAATCTCTTTGAGAAGCAGTAGTGTTTACTGTACCATTAATACAATGCGTCAGGTGTTTGAGATGAAATCTCAGAAAGGTGGAATATGCTGTCAATGCAATCCTTTGTTTCCGCCAGTTCTGATCCGTATTATGGTCTGTTTTGCCATTTTGTTGTGCCTGTGGTTCAGACTGTCTTTTCAAATGAAGACTTCCTTAAGGCACTCCGGCTCATTTTCATAGACGTCCTTCAGATACACTAGACACATATACAGAGGAAGTGACAGATTCGGATCCGAGAGATAACCGAAACAGTCGGAAAAAGCTTTATCGTTTAACTTTCCGTTGCTGACGACCCTGAATTTTATGATTTTATTCTGCTGCTCCTTTTTCTCCGGTTTTATTTCCCGACTGTCTATATTCAGCTTTGAGACCGAAACGAATTCAGGCTTTCCTGCCTGCTCGAGCCACCTGTAGAAGCCTAGCAATCTATTTGCGGTAACGTCTGCTATTGCGGAGCCAGTCTCTTCCGACAGCTCTCTTTTCGCGGAATAGCTTATCAGTTCCCTGAAGGTGAGCGTACGGTTATTGTCATAATCGCTCCAATCGGCGCTTCCCGATCCTGAAGGGACGATAAGACCCGGTGAAGAATCCGAATGATTGCCCTGCAGCTGGAAGAAAAGATAACCATCTTTGGTTACTGCGAGCGTCGAGATGCCGATCTCGTTGCTGAAGCAGCGATACGGGAACTTTATGTCAATATTCGTACAGCCTTTTGCTGGGAAGAGATCCACACCATCGTCACTGACCAGTTTCTGGCTGAAGATCCTGTTCGTCAAAAATGAATTGTAGTATGAGCCTTTTGAAACGAGGAACATGTCTTTGTCGATGAAATCACCGCTGAAGCACAGCTTTTCATCATTGCTGAAAAGCCTATCCTCGGCAACAGCCCTCCTGTAATGTCTGGTGAGGAATGGAAGCAGTGCATCGAAATTCTTTTCTATGTACGTTTTCACGAGAGCGGTTGCGTTTGTGTCCTCTTCCACATTCAGATCATTGTTTCGCATCCACCCGTTGAGCTGTCTGTTGATCCCCGCCGAACCGTGTTTGGTTCTTATGACTTCAAGACCTTCTCTTTCATCTATGAACCTGGGGAAATCGATGCTTTCCGATGGGAAAACGTATTCTTCAAGGCCGTTCTTGCTGTAATACTCCAACAGATCGTGGAGAGCCGAATATGCCTGCCAGATTATATTCATGAAAACGGAGAGGAAAAGAACGACGAATGATGCGGGTTTAGGCTCCTCAATGAAGCTTACGATGCCGTAGAAAAGTATGGCGATATCCGTAAGGAGCACCGCTCCGTTGAATTTTTTGTTGATGAATCCGTATAACGTATAGCTGAAAAAGTTTTTGATCTTCATTTTTTCGAGAGATACTTCCGCGGTTGTTTTCTGATTCGGGTTTCAGGATATCACTGCAGCACCTCAGCATCCGAGGGCTCCATTTGTACCTGTCCATGGATGCTGCGTACCAGGGATACGATCCTCTTCGTTGACCGCGATGTGTAAAAATGCCTGCTTTGCCGTATCCGGGAAAGCAGGCAGAATCCGATCAGTTTATTATTCCGGTCTCCAGCCGCTCTTCATGTCTGCGGTCCGGTTGAATACCAGATGATCCGGTGTGGAATACTTTGTGTCTGCGCAGAAATATCCGTTGCGGACAAACTGGAAACGATCTCCGGGCTGTGTCCCACTGATGCTGATCTCGGCAAAGCCGTTTTTGACTACGAGGGAATCCGGATTGATGTTTTCCATGAAGTTGGATGAATTGCCGCCCTCTTTAAGAAGGGGATAAAGCATGTGCAGCTCCACAGGAACATTTTCCTGCGCATCCACCCAGTGAATGGTGCCTTTGACTTTGCGTGCGCTGAAGCCGCTGCCGGATTTTGTCTCAGGATCATAAGTGCATATCACCTCGGTAATCGTGCCGTTTTCATCCTTTTTGAACCCGGTGCATTTGACGAAGTATGCGCCCATCAGTCTGACCTCATTGCCAGGGAAAAGGCGGTAATACTTTTTGGGCGGCACCTCTTCGAAGTCGCTTCTGTCTATATATAAATGCTTTGAGAAAGGAACCTTGCGGGTCTCCGAATTATCGTCATCCATCCTGTAAGGTACATCAAGGTATTCTTTACTGTCCTCCGGATAATTCTCTATCGTAAGTTTCAGAGGTTCGACGACTGCCATTACTCTGGTGGATGTGGCCAAAAGGTCTTCTCTTACGAAGTATTCGAACTGTCCCATATCTATAGTGGAATCAGCCTTTGATACGCCGACATTCGCCATGAAGTTCCGTATTGCCATGGGGGTCACTCCGCGTCTTCTGAGGCCGCATAGCGTGACCAGTCTGGGATCATCCCAGTCGTCTACTATCCCGGCAGCAACCAGTTGTTTGATATAGCGCTTGCTCGTGATTGCTCCGGAGATATTCAGTCTCGCGAATTCTATCTGGCGGGGATGTTTGGCTTTGAAATCGTCAAGGTTGTCGAGGACCCAGTTGTACAGCGGCCTGTGATCCTCGAACTCCAGAGAACATAGGGAATGCGTGATCTTTTCGATCGCGTCCTCGATCGGATGGGCATAGTCGTACATCGGATATATGCGCCACATATCACCGGTGTGAGGATGCGTGGCATCTACAATCCTGTATATGACCGGGTCCCTCATGTTCATGTTCGGACTTGCCATGTCTATCTTAAGGCGCAGTACTCTCTCTCCGGGAGCGTACTTGCCTTCCTTCATCTCTATGAACAGCTTTCTGCTCTCCTCAATGCTCCTGTTCCTGTAAGGGCTTTCCTTTCCCGGCTCCTTCAGCGTGCCGCGCGAGGCTTTGATCTCATCGGCTGTCTGGTCGTCCACATAAGCCAGCCCTTTATCTATCAGTTCGAGGGCGTATTCGTACATCTGCGGGAAATAATCGGAGGCATAAAAAAGCCCGTCCCATTTGAAGCCCAGCCATTCGACATCCCTTTTGATTGCTTCAGTATAGACAGTATCCTCTTTTTCAGGGTTCGTATCATCATATCTGATGTTTGTTTTGGCTCCGTACTTTTCTTTCACGGAAAAGTTGATGCATATGGCTTTTGCGTGGCCTATATGCAGGTATCCGTTCGGCTCCGGAGGAAAACGCGTGGCCAGTTCATCTGCCGAGTATATGCCGTTTTCGATATCCCTGTCTATTTCGCTGAATATAAAATTGCTTGAATTTTCCGCCATTTCGATCATACCCCTCTCATATAATAAAAGTAATTATACAATAATAGCTGGTCTTTTCAAAGGTATATTACAAAAAACGCATTTGTTAGAATTAACGATAGTTATCACGGATATTTATAGTATACTGAACAGGCACCTAAATGGTTGACACATTTTTATCGCTGATCAACACTGTCTGTTTTGCATCAGCCCGGGAGTGGAAACAATATGAGCATAATGGTCTTAAACAGTGGTAGCTCCTCCCTGAAATTCAAGATATTCGAGGAGGGCACTCTTGATGAAGAGGCCGCGGGTGTCATAGAACAAATCGGATTCCCTTCTGCAACCATAAGGTACAGAACGCAGTATCTGACCACTGAGTATAAAAATAGCATTCCGGATCATGAGACGGGCCTCATGGAGGCACTTTCGCTCCTTACCGATGAGAACTCTGGATTACTGAAAGATATCTCAGGGATCACCGCTGTCGGTCACAGAGTGCTGCACGGCGGCGACAGATTCACTAAGAGCGTCCTTATAAACAACGACGTAATTGAGGCAATCGAGGAATGTATTCCATTCGGACCTCTTCATAATCCCGCTAATCTGCTGGGCATCCGTGCATGTCTCGATTTGCTGCCGGGAGTGCCTCAGGCTGCGGTCTTCGACACTGCTTTTCATGCCACTGTCCCCGTATATGCCAATACCTTCGCCATACCTTATGAGTACTCGAAGAAGTATAGGATCCACAAGTTCGGGTTCCACGGGACTTCCCATCGCTACGTTGCCCTTAAGGCTGCGGAAATGACGGGCAGGAACGACCTGAAACTAATATCCTGTCATCTCGGAAACGGCTGCAGCATGGCTGCAGTAAAGGGAGGAGTCAGCATGGATACCACAATGGGTCTCACTCCTCTGGATGGACTGATGATGGGAACGCGCAGCGGTTCCATCGATCCGTCTGTTCTTCAGCTTCTGTGCGACAGAGAAGCTTTGAACATAGACGGAGTCATCAGAATGCTCAACAACCAGAGCGGGCTCTTGGGTGTTTCCGGTGTATCGGGTGATTTTCGCCATGTCATGGAGGCCAGTGAAACAGGAAATATGAGAGCCAGGCTCGCCCTTGAAATGTTCAGTTACCGCATAAGGACCACGATCGGTACTTACAGCGCCGTGTTGGGAGGAGTGGATGCGATCGCTTTTACGGGTGGAATAGGTGAGAATTCATGTGTGTGCCGCTCCGAGGTTCTGTCCGGACTTGAATATCTTGGGATCGAGCTCGATAAAGAAGCGAACGAAAAGAATATAGGGGGACAGAGATTCATCAATTCCGGGGATTCCAAGGTCTCTGTAATGGTGATTCCCGCTAACGAAGAGCTTATGATAGCCATGGACACCGACGAATTGACCAGGGATTTGACAACAAAACGATAATGATATTGACATTTCAGGTGAAATGTATTTATAATAAGTGAGATTCGGAGCCGTTATTTTATTTGCGGCAGAAGTAATAATCAAGTCAGGAGGTGAGAGCTGTGGGTGTACCTAAGCACAGACAATCAAAATCCAAGAAGAACAAACGCAGGGCTAATTTCAAGGTTGCCATGCCCGGTCTTTCAAGATGCCCCGAATGCGGCGAATTGATGCAGCCTCACAGGGTCTGCCCCAATTGCGGAAAATATAACGGCAGAGTCGTTGTCGAAGCTTAATAATTCTTTCAAAACTGCCGGAAACGGCAGATTTTTGACAAAGGGGGTATTATGACGATCTATATTGACGCCATGGGCGGGGACAATGCACCCAAAGCCATCATAGAAGGCGCTCTTATGGCAAAGTCGGAGTTCAACGCCCCTATAGCTTTGATAGGTGACGTGGAAACGATCGAAAGGTGCCTGGCAGACCGCAAGGATACTTCTGATATCGAAATAATCCCTGTGACTGAGAGTATCGGCATGCATGAGGAGCCTGTCAAGGCTGTTCGCCAGAAAAAGGATTCCTCTCTGGTAAAAGGAGCCCTTCTTGCTAAAGAGTCATACGAAAACGCATTTATCTCCGCAGGCAGCACAGGCGCTCTGCTAGCTGCGGCCCTTTTATATACCGGACGCATCAAGGGCATTCAGCGTCCCGCGATCTGCACTGCAGTAAACATTCTCAAACCGATGGCGATCCTTGACAATGGGGCCAACGCCGACTGCAAACCGGAGTATTTCCCCCAGTTTGCCAAGCTTGGTGCGGCATACATAAGCGCGCTGACCGGCGAAAAGAGACCCGCGGTCGCTCTGCTGAATATCGGTACCGAGGATACAAAGGGCAGTGAGCTTTACAAAGCGGCGCATGAATTGCTCGTTTCCGACGAAGCGATTAATTTCATCGGAAACGTTGAGGCTAGCGGTGTGCTGACCAGCGACGCCGATGTCATAGTATGCGACGGCTTTGCGGGCAACGTCTTCCTCAAAGCTACCGAGGGCAGCCTTAAGTTCATGGGGGATATGCTCAAGGAGGTTTTCTACCATAATATCTTCACGAAGCTTTCCGCTCTGGGCGTGAAGAAAGCCATCACGGAGAAAAAAGCCAAACTCGATCCGAAGACCTACGGCGGTTCCCCGTTCTTGGGAGTGAACGGCAACGTCATCAAAGCGCACGGCAATTCTGACGCGCTTGCCATAAAGAACGCGGTGTTGCAGGCCATGAGGATGATCTCCGAAAATGTCTTGGGAAAGATTTACAAGACGATATGAGACTATAAGGCTATATCATGCAATAAGTAATAATGTCAGGAGGACAGCAATGATTTTTGAACAAGTAAGGGCTATTGTCTGCAAACAGCTGGATATTCCCGAAGACCAGGTCACGATGGATTCCTATTTCGTCGATGACCTCAGCTGCGATTCCTTGGACCTGATGGAAATGATCATGGAATTCGAGAACATCTACGATATCGAAGTAGACGAGGATTCTCTGGCTAATATCAAACAGGTCAAGGATGTCGTCGCGTATTTCGAGGAAAAAGGCATCAAGTAATCTGAAACCGATGCCGGTATGATCCGATAATTAAAGGGCTGAAAAGCCCTTGATTTTTTATATGCGCGGGTTCTATGATAAAATGCAGGAAGTCATGAATAATCCAATGCCATTAAGCAAATTCGAAAAAGGTATAGGCTACAGCTTCAAGGATATAAAGCTGCTTGAAACCGCTCTTACGCATCCATCTGCGACTGGTGAGACCGGACGCATAAGCAACCAGCGCCTGGAGTTTTTAGGCGATGCGGTACTTCAGCTTGCCGTTTCCGATATCCTGTATTCAGCCTTCGGGCAGTCTGCAGAGGGGACCCTATCAAAAGTCCGTGCTGAGATCGTTTGCGCCGATTCCCTTTACAGTACAGGTCGCCGCATCCATCTGGACGATTACCTTATCCTGGGTAAAGGCGAGGAAAGGAGCGGCGGGAGAGACAAAAAGAATATCATAGCCGATGCAGTCGAGGCTCTTATCGCTGCGATCTATTTGGACGGAGGGAGGGATAAGTCGGACGAGTTCATAAGAAAGAACCACGCGCATATCATCGATGAGGCCATGAAGGGTCACCTTATGTACGACTACAAGACGATGCTTCAGGAATATGCCCAGTCGGCGGGCTTTGAAGATCTTTCTTACGAACTCCTATCGGTCACTGGTCCGGATCATGACCAGACTTTCACTTCACGTGCCGTTATGGGAGGGATCTCCTATGAACCTGCCTCTTCATACTCAAAAAAACAATCCGAGCACCGCGCCGCGGAGAACGTTCTCAGGAAGCTCGGGAAGATATAGGTAAACATGATATTAAAAGAAATCGAGCTTTACGGCTTCAAATCATTCGGCAAAAAGACCGTCATAAACTTCTCCGATAACCTGACTGGTATAGTCGGACCGAACGGTTCGGGCAAGAGCAATATAGCCGAAGCAGTCCGCTGGGTATTGGGCGAGCAGAGAGTGAAACCGCTGCGCAGCGAAAAGATGGAGGATGTCATCTTTTCGGGAACGGATCAGAAAAAACCTTTGGGTTATGCTCAGGTGACCATCGTCCTCGACAACTCGTCACGTATTTTTCCTGCGGATTATGATGAGTTGGAAGTATCCCGCCGTCTGTACCGGACAGGGGAGAGCGAATACAGTATCAACAAAACCCCCTGTCGCCTGAAGGATGTGCAGGAGCTTTTCACCGACACCGGTCTGGGCCGGGAGGGTTATTCCATTATCGGTCAGGGGCAGATCGAATCCCTCGTCACAAATTCGCCTGCCAACGTAAAGCTGCTTATTGATGAGGCTGCAGGGATCGTTAAATACAGATCCCGCCGTCAGGATGCGGAACGCAAGCTTGAAAGGGCTGAAAATAACATTCTGAGGATAAACGACATCCTCTCCGAGCTTTCCGAAAGGCTTCCAAGGCTGAAGAGACAGTCGGAGAAGGCTGAAAAATACGTCCTTCTGAAAAACGAGCTCAGGGAAAAAGAGATCGGTGTATTTACCGCCCGTATGGATATTCTGGGTGAGAAGAGCAGGAAAGCAGGAGAGGATATTGAGTCTTTGCAGGAAAGCCTGGATAACGCCGACAGAGAGCTCAGTGAATATGATGAGCGGTTCCGAAGGGAAAGGCTCGCCCTTACGGAATGTGAAAGCAGGATAGAGGCGGCCAATGATGACGTAAAGAGGATACTCAGTGAATATGAGGATGCAAAGGTGGCTTCCTCTGTGGCGCAGAGCCGGCTCTCCGGTATAGATGACAGTATCGAAGAGGCAAGAGCGGAATCACAGACTTATCGGGATACGATATCCTCACTTGAAAATGAGAGGGAAGTGCTGATCGCTGAATACAGGGAACTGAAAGCCGATACCGAGGCTATGACCAGTAAGTATGAAGCATACATGGAGAAGGTCAATAAAGTCTCCTCGGAAATGCGGGATGAACAGTCAAGGCTGGCTGCCCTTGAAGGCTACGAGAACTCCATGCAGGGCTACAATTACGCTATCAGGGAACTGATGAAAGCAAAGCAGAAAGACGGTTACTTGTCTGATAACGTCTTCACTACCGTAGGGGAAGCCGTGAGCACCGAAAGCCGATATGTATCCGCCATCAGCGAAGCATTGGGGGCATCTGCAAACAATATAATAACGAGTGATGAGAAAGCAGCTTCCCGCTGTATAGACATACTCAACAGAAACAGATGGGGAAGAGTAACATTTCTTCCGATAAATATCATCAGAGCGTCCGACAACGCTGATATCAAGTCCGCGCTGAAAGGCATGCCCGGATATATCGGCTGTGCGGATGAACTTGTGAAGACCAAGGATGAATATCTTGCCGTCGTCAGCAGTATCCTGTCCAGAACTGCTGTTTTCGAAGATCTGAATACAGCCAATGAGGCAGCGAGAAAAAGCAACTACAGATTCCGCATGGCGACACTGCGCGGGGAGATTCTTTACTCCGGAGGTGCTATAGCAGGCGGCCGCCAGAAGAACGATTCCACACCGCTGAAGCGCCGCGATGAGATCGATAAACTGAAAAAGAAAGTTGCATCCCTTAAAGAGGAATATGATTCTCTTATCAAGGAGAATCAGGCAGACATATCTGAAAAGATCTCCGCGAACAGGGAGACATTAGCTGCAAAAGCCGAGCGGATAAACAGCAGTAAAGAGAGAATCGATTACTTTCTTAACGCTCTGAATAAGCAGCAGGCCAAGTCTGATAAGCTCGTTGAGGAAAAAAAGATCCTTCAGGAGACCGTAAAGCATTCCTCAGAAAACGATAACAGCTATAAAAAAAAGCGCTCTGATGCCGAAAAGCTGTATAAGTCACTTGTCGAGGAAAAGGAAAAGCTCACATCATCTTACGGCAGGCTGAACGAAGATATAATTGCAGCTAATAAAGACAGAAGCGAGATTTCCGAAAGGCTCGTGAAAGCAAAGGCTGAAAAGGCGTCTTACGATGAGGAGATGATACGTCTCACATCGGATATGATGGAAGATTATTCGCTCACTTATGCAGATGCAGTTTCATATTCCAATGCTTCTCAGGACATCAGTGCTTCGCTCGCAGAGATATCTGGATTGAAGGAGGCAATAAAGCACCTCGGAAATATTAATGTGGATTCACTTGAGGAATTCCGTCAGGAACGTGAGAGATTCGAGAAGATGTCTGCCCAGAAGGATGACATCAGCAAATCGATCGATGAGATGCACAGAGTTATTGCTGAGATATCTCAAGGTATGGAAAAACGTTTCAATAATGAATTCTCCGCCATCAACGCGCAATTTGATAAAGTCTTCCGCGAGCTCTTCGGCGGAGGGGAGGCTTCCATATCCGTAATCGACCCGCAGGATGTCATGAACAGCGGCATCGACATCTCGGCCCGCCCGCCGCATACCAGAAAACGCAATATCAGCTTGCTTTCCGGAGGGGAAAAGTCGATGACTGCGATCGCCCTGATATTTGCGATTCTCAGCCTTAAGCCCGCGCCTTTCTGTCTGCTTGACGAGGCTGACGCCGCGCTGGACGATGCGAACATCATCCGTTTCCGCGAGTATCTGAAGCGTTATTCTGAAAACGATCAGTTTATCATAGTGACACATAAAAAACTCACGATGGAAGCTGCTGAAAGTCTGTACGGGGTGTCTAAAGGCCAAGACGGAATATCACAGGTGGTATCCATCAAACTTAGCGATACGGATAAATACGGTGATTGATATGGAAAAAGAAAGAACAGTTTTCGATTCATTGAGGACCAAAAGCGGTCTCGGTGGCAAACTGAAAGCTCTGTTTTCCGGCGAGATTACAGACGAAATCTACGATGATATGACAGAAGTCCTGATCCTTTCAGATATTCCTTACGAGACTGCGGAAAAGATCATGGATGGAGCCAAAGGCTATCTCAAGCGTTCCGCTATGAAGGACGAGACTGCTGTCATCGAGGCGGTCAAAAAGAGCATGATGTCGATTATTGAGGAGGCAGGCACATTCCCCGGATTCTCATTTCCGTGCGTGATCCTTATCATGGGCGTAAATGGGGTTGGCAAGACCACGACAATAGCCAAGCTCGCATACAGATTCAAGACTTCAGGCAGGAACGTAATGCTGGCAGCTGCGGATACATTCCGCGCGGCTGCTACGGAGCAGCTCGGAATATGGGCGGAAAAACTTAGCGTTCCGATGGTGGCCGGCAATGAAGGTCAGGATCCGTCCAGCGTGATCTTCGACGCATTGGACTCCTTTAAGGCAAAACGCTCAGATGTGCTGATCTGCGATACGGCAGGACGGCTGCAGAATAAGAAGAACCTGATGGATGAACTGTCCAAGCTCAACCGAGTCTGCGAGAAAAACTCCGGAGGGGCAGCTCTGTATACTCTTATCGTAGCGGATGCCATGACTGGCCGAAATACTCTGGATCAGATCGAACAGTTTTCGAAGATCCGGAAACCCGACGGAGTGATCCTCACTAAGATAGACGGAACGGCAAAAGGCGGAGCAGTCTTTGCTGCGGCCGATATATACAATATCCCCGTATGCTTTCTGGGCATCGGGGAGGGTATGGAGGATCTGATAGAATTCAATGCCGAGGATTATATAAACGGAATGCTTTAAGGCTGACCACCGATATCGGAGGCATCAGTTTCAATGAGCTGTACGATTAATTCAGGATCGTTTGTAATGACACCGTCCGCTTTTATCGCTACAGCTTTTCTATATGATTCTTCATCGTTGACGCCACTGACGTAAATCGCCACATTGCGAGCCTGAAGTTTTGATAAAACTCTCGGAGAATACTTGTCCAGCATATTTGCGGGAATCTCAAGGTACTGGAAATTCAGCCAGATATATATATGATCGAGGCCAAGTCTCTCGAAATCCATATACGAGTTGAGCTCGTGATGAATCGGAGGGGTCATGATATGCACATTTGTCTCTTCTCTGGCTGCTTTGACCACCTCGTTTGATCCCTTTATAGCTACTTTCAGTGACATGTCGCAGGAACGTATTGCCTCACAGAGTGCTATGGCGGCGCGAATTCCGGGATCATTCTGCTGGACCACGTTGATTATATAGCTTACATACGGATATGCCTTGAAAAGCGCATAGATATCTATGCACTGCACCAGTTGGGTGCGGTACTGATATGTAGCACCTTCATCCGTAGTAAAGTTGTATGCGAAGTTAAGCTTGGAAAGCTCTTCGTAGGTCATTTCGGATATCTTGCCTGTCATATCCGTATACACGCTCAGATCGTCGTAATCCGCAACTATAAGCTTTCCGTCTATTGACATGACCACCCCGATAGAGAAGGTCATGATCCCGTAAGATGATGATGCGGTATTGAATGAGAGCATCGTGTTGGGTGGATTGTATTTGCCGCAGCCCGAGGAAGCGACCGCATTCATTTTGCTGCTGTTTTTCTTAAGCGGGTTGATGGATATCGCATCAGTTGGCGGGATTATTCTGATAAGGAGTATCACGAATAGAATTAGAGCGATTATCCTGATGACATATCGGAATGGAAGGTTGTTTTTTATTTTTTCGTAAAAGCTCATGTCATTCTCCTGAAAAATTATAACCTCTATTCCTGGAATTCAAAAGACAAAATAGGGCTGCAGAGATTAATTTTCCCTTATTTCCGATTTGCTTCTCAATATCCGCGAAGCATTGTCTGCGCTCATTCATTCAAGCATTATCTACAGCCCGATCTGTTTTCTGTCTGGCGGTCTTTACAACTCGTTTTGAGTGAACTGAACGTGATTCTGACGTTCCGGTGGTGATTATTGACTTATATGCAGGAAAAATAATAATTATTTACAAATTGCTTTTTGCTTTAGTTGAAGAAAAAACTGATTTATGCTAAGATTTGAATGGAGGCTGTATAATGGAAAATAGTCAGTATCGGCGGAGACGTCAGCTATTAGCCGAGAAAATGGGAAAAAACGCATTTGCCGTTATATCGAGCGGCACATTCATGCCTGCTTCCGGAGATCAGAGCTATCCCTTTGAAGTGAACAGGAATTTCTACTATTTCACAGGCATTGACCGACCCGATATGAAGCTGATTGTTGCGAACACAGACGGCGGAGAGGTCTCTACACTGTTTATTCCGCGTAAGGATCCCTATAAGGAAAAATGGACCGGATATATCCCTGGCCCGGAGGAATTCGAGGCTATCAGTGGTATATCGGAGATGAAATATATCGATGAATTTGATAGTTCCATTCCTTCATTCGCCACTTCGGGCTCTTATGATACCTGCTATCTTTATACTACTGCTGTCGGGCCGGGCAAGCCTTCTTCAGCGGACAATATCCTGGCCGACCAATTCAGGAAAAGTTTCTATTTCATTGCCCTGAAGGATCTGTCGCGTCTGACGGATCCCATGAGAGCAATCAAGTCCCAAGAGGAAAAACGTGCCGTGATCGAATCCGGAAAGATTACCGCTGAGGCATTGGGATTGCTTCTGCGCGGACTGAAACCGGGCATGTATGAATACGAGGCGCAGGCTTTATTTGAATACGGTGTTGCGCGAAGAAACGCATCTCTGGCGTTCAATACTATATGTGCAGGCGGCAAGAACGCCACAGTGCTGCATTATACTGCCAATGACTGCGAATTGAAAGATGGCGACATGCTCCTGATCGACTGCGGAGCAGCACTGGGAAAATACAACTCCGATGTCACGAGGACCTTCCCCGTAAACGGAAAATTCACCAAAAGGCAGAAACGCTTTTACGATATCGTTCTGGAAGGCAATATGCTGGTAGCTCAGAACGCCAAAGCCGGGGTGTCTACTTACGAGCTGAATGAGAAACTTAAGAAATACTTCATCAAGGAATTGAAAGCAGTCAATCTAATCGAAGAAGACAACGAACTGGAAAAATACTATTATCACAGTGTTTCCCATTCCATAGGGCTTGATACCCATGATCCACTTGGCCGCCACACCCCCATGGCACCCGGCACGATCATCAGCGATGAACCCGGTCTGTACATCCCTGAATTCGGCATCGGCATCAGAATCGAAGATGATCTTTTCATAACCGAGAACGGCTGCGAGGTCCTGACCGACGTTGTTAAGACTACAGATGAAATCGAAGAGGTGATGAGAAAATGACAACAAAGGAACTGGAAGAAAAGCTGACATATAAAAAGAAGAGCGCCTGGAAGGATGACCTAAAAGAGATAATGGACTATGCCGAGGGTTACAAGACATTCCTCGGGGAAAATAAAACAGAACGCGAATGCGTGGATTGGGCGATAAAGACCGCTGAGCTGAACGGCTTTAAAAACATTGAGCAGGTCAAGACCGTAAAGCCCGGAGATAAGCTCTACCGCCAGCATCACAATAAATGTGTAGTGTTGTTCGTCGTCGGCAAAGACGATATATCCGAAGGAATGAACCTCTGCGCTTCCCATATTGATTCACCCAGACTGGATCTGAAACAGGTGCCGCTTTATGAGGATACGAATCAGGCAGTTCTGAAAACCCATTATTACGGCGGAATAAAGAAGTACCAATGGACGACGTTACCTCTCGCCATGCACGGTGTCATTTTCGATAAGGAAGGTAAAAAACATAGCTTCGCTCTCGGAGAAAACCCCGATGAACCAGTATTCTTCATCTCCGAACTGCTTATCCACCTGTCTGGAGAACAGATGGCCAGACCCGCGACAAAAGCAGTAGTTGCCGAGCAACTCAATATCATTGTCGGGCATATCCCTCTGGATGACGAAGATGCTAAGGAGAGCGTAAAGCTCAACACTCTACGTATTTTGAACGAGCAATACGGCATCACGGAAGAAGATTTCCTCTCTGCTGAGATCGAGTTTGTGCCGGTCGAAAAGCCGCGAGATGTAGGCTTTGACAAGGGTATGATCGTGGCCTACGGACACGATGACAGGGTCTGTGCATATCCTGCTTTCTCTGCGCTGATGGAGATGAAGGATCCGAAACGCACGACAGTATGTGTCCTTGCAGATAAGGAAGAGATTGGTTCCGTTGGCTCAACAGGTCTTAACAGCAGGTTCTTTGAAAATGCCGTCAATGAACTGACCCACCTAATCGACAAACAGGAGGGCACATATCTTGCAAGAAAGGCAATGGAAAACTCATATGTCCTATCTATGGACGTGAATGCTTGTCTGGACGGTAATTATCCCGATGCATTCGAAAAGAGAAATGCAGCTATCGCTGGATACGGCACGGTACTTACGAAATACACAGGACACGGCGGCAAAAGCGGCAGCAATGACGCCAACAGCGAGTATATACACAAACTGGTCAAGCTCTTCAACGAAAACGGGATCGTTTTCCAGACTGGCGAGATCGGAAAAGTCGACCTGGGCGGAGGGGGCACAGTAGCTCTCTATCTGGCTTCCTATGGAGCTAATGTGGTTGACATGGGCGTAGGGGTCCTTTCCATGCATGCTCCCTATGAACTTATAAGCAAAGCCGACCTGTACAGCACCTATAAAGCATCCAAGGTCTTTTATTCGATAGAGGACTGAGTTCATCCAATCACGCTCTGAAGAAACATCGATTTTTTGCAGAACATTTCTCATCTTCAGAGCGTGATTTTTTTAATACAAAGATTCATCTGAGCGTATCTGCGGCACTGTTGTTCTGAAAGTGAATGAATTTTGATTTGTGGTACAATGTATGCAAGAGATGTTATAACACAAAAACTGCCAGAACAGAAAAGAATAGCTGGGAAAGAATGGAGAACACCTCATATTTATTCTTTATACAAATATGAATTATTATTAGACTATTCAAAGTATTTGCTTTGAAGATAATATCTTATGTGTAAGGAGAAGAAAATGGAAATCCAAATCAATACAAAGAATTATGTATTAAAAAGCTACCTGAAAGAGGAAATCGAGAAGTCCCTCTCCAAGCTCGACAGGTTCTTTAATCAAGACACGCCTGTATATGTCTCCATTACAGGAAGCAAGAACGGGAATCTGAAAATGGACATCACTGTAAATGTGCGGAATAATGTGCTGAGAAGCGAAACTACCGGCAAGGAAATACGCACGATGAGCAATGAAGCAGCGGATAAAATCGTTTCTCAGCTTAAAAAATACAAAGAGAAACTGCGCAGGAGAGATAATTCCTCCATCCGCTTCGAGAACATTGAGGATGTCTCGGCTTCTGTGCCCACCTTCAATATCGTTCGCAATAAATCTTTCACACTGACGCCGATGACTCCAGACGAGGCCTGCTTCCAACTGGAGCTTCTGAATCATATGTTTTATGTCTTTAAAAACAAAGACGATGAGACCATCTCAGTCGTGTATAAGAGAAACGACGGAGATTACGGCCTAATCGAGGTTAAATGAAAAAATAATATATAAGATATAATATTGATGAGATAATTGTGTTACAATTTAGTGTAATAAACATTAATTCGGAAGGTTGAAAATGTTTTTAGTATTATTGGCATTGCTGTCCGTGATAATAGCTTTGATACGCAAAGGCAGTGTTGCGAATATCATAGAAAACGGCACAAAGGCCTGGTATTTGTTCATAATATCGATATTGGGATTTGTGGCGTTAAGAGTGGGCGATGCAATGGGCATTCAGGCCATTCAACAGTATTCAATGGTCATAACGCTGGCATCGTATTCCATACTCCTTCTAGGAGCCATCCTCAACCTTGTCAATCTTTGGATGTTCCCAGTACTTATCGGTGCGCTGATGAATTTCGTCGTGATCTTCATCAATGGAGGAAAGATGCCGGTCTCGCTGCAGGCCATGGAAATAGCACATATAGCCAAGGAGGTCGTTGAAGCATCCTCAAGCATGTCGGTGGCTACAACCTCCACTACTCTTCCATACCTCTGCGGCATCATTCCTATTCCGTTGCCCTGGATATTTGCGGAAGTCATCTCTCCGGGAACGCTGATAATTGGTGTCGGATTGTTCGCCATCATCCAGAATATCCTTATGGGCGTGGTCTATGAATATGATTATGAAGACGACGATGACGAGTACTACGATGATTATGAGGAAGAAGAAGAGGACGTAGAAGAAAAAAAGAAACCGTCCCGCAAGAAGAAGCCCGAACCGGAGGAAGCAACCGATGCTCTCGCCGGAAAGGATTATACGGAGGAGATTCCTGGAGAACAGGAAGATATCAAAAACATCGTTGATGAAGGACTGTCCGATGAACTGGGCGACCTGCTGAAGCCTGATGACCTGTTTGATCTGGATTCACTTGATGACACCATTCCGGTGGACGATGAAGACATTAAGGCTCCCGAGACAGACGGAACGGAAGAAGCGATCGTGATGCCCGAGAGCGATGATAACGTTCTGGACGTTTCCGACTTCGGATCCGATGAGATACCTGAACTATCCGGGGATGATCAGCCGCTCGTCGAAATGGATGATTTCACGGAAATAATCGAGATTCCAGAGGATACAAAGATTGAGGATTTCCCCGATATTTCTGAGATTCATGAGGAAAATGAACCCGAACAAACAGAAGAGTCTTTGTCGGGTGAGGATGTCGCGGTCCCGGAGAAAGAAGAAGCTGAGTCCGGCGTACCGGATCAGGACAGCGAGGAATTCACTCCTGAACTGCCTGAAACAACAGATGAGGTCGAAAATGATGTATCAGAGGAAGGTTTTACTCTGGACGATGGAACACAGCTCCGTCTCGATGATTTCGAAACGGAGGATATTGAAGATCTGATCCCTGTTTATGATGATGAGCCTGGAGAGGAAGACAACATTGAGCTCTCCGCAGAGGACGATTATCAGGAAGACGCTCCTGCCGATGATACCGGCATTCCTGTTCTGCCCGACATCGAAGAGGAAGATGCTGTCGCCGAACAGTTCGATGACGCTTTTGAAAACAGAGATTTCGACGAGGATATCATTTTCGATACGGGAAGCTTTGACGTTGGTACCAGTCTCCCCAGCGAAATCAAAGAGGAAATTCCCGATGAGCCTGAGGCGGTGAAGGAGACAGAACCGGTCGAAGAGCGTGAACCAGCCGTAAAACCTGAAATCGAGTCAGCTGAATCTGCGGAAGTCGAAACGGCACCTCCTGCTGAGCCCGTGCAGCAGACAGTTTCCGTACCGGTCGATGAACCTGAACCTGAAGTAAAACCGGAGGTTCCAGTATTCAAGGTCCCGGATATCACGCCAAAACCTGAAATTGAAAAAACCGAGGAAAACATAAGCGAATACTTTGCCAGACTTGCCCTTGAGGATTTCCCGGAAGATGGAACCAGTCAGCCGGCAGTACATTCGGATTCGCGTATCAGCATGCCTGTAAGGCCTGCAGCTCCTGAGCCTGTAAGAGTGACCGAGCCTGTCAAACCTGCTGTGCAGGAAAGACCGGTCTTCGATCAGAGTGAATACAGGGTCATACATGATGAAAACAGCGAGAGCCAGGTCGTGGAAAAGACACTGGAAAAGATGGATTACATCATGGATAAGGGACCGCTCAGGACTGCCTCCAGTTCGGATACGGAATCAGTCGCCCCGCAACAACGGACCGCACCGGTCAGTCAGGCACCTGCACAGACGGAAGAAACTCCGATTGATACCGACAGTCCTTATATCATCAAAGACGGGAAGATTATCGAGAACCCATATTACAAGTTCAAGAAGACCTCACCAGTCAAACCACTGGATTTTGTCGAGAGATTTTCACGTACAGGATCTCAGGCGGGTGGATATCAGCCAGCAGAATCACGCAAGACCGAGCCTGAACCGGAGACGCCCAGAAGGTCGCGTTACGAAGAAATAACATTTGACAAGATCTATTCTTCGGACAGTTCTTCCAATGAGAAGGAACCAGTGGGCAACGTGGAAATGAAGATAGGGGATGTACAGATCACCTTCTATAAGAAGGATGAGAAATAATCCTGCTCATTGTATTTAATACTGTGGCTGAATGAGGGGCATTTTCAAAATGCCCCTCATTCTGTCGATCCCTACCGAAGTCTGAGAAACCTCAGTAACGATCTGTCATTCTGCCGGAGTTCGCGACAGATATGAAAAATAATATGTAATCGTGCGATTTTACTTGCTTTTACGCCGCTTTATGTTAATATAAAATAGTTTGGAGGTGAGAATATGGCGAACATCAAATCCGCGAAGAAGAGAGTGATCACAAACGCTAAAAGACAGCTGAGAAATAAAATGATCATAAACAACCTCAGAACTACCGAAAAGAAGTTCAACGCCGCGGTTGAGTCCGGTGATGTCGATAAGGCAGTGGCCGAGATGAAGAATGCTTCTAAGAAGTACGATATGGCCGCATCTAAGGGTATTATCCATAAGAATGTCGCTAATCGCAAGAAGAGTCAGTTTGCGAAGAAAGTCAATCATATAGGTTAATTTGAGAGAATACAGTTTTCACCGAAAAACCTGCGGGTCTTTCCCGAAGGTTTTTTATTACTGTTAAATACATGGAAAAAAAATTTGATTCTTCTGCGATACTAAAGGGCGTCGGAATCGATCTGACGCTGATTTCCCGTTACAGCGAGATGGATGAAGAAAAACAGGCCAGATTCGCCAAGTTCGTGCTTTCCCAGGACGAGCTTGATACTTATAACTCAGCGAAGAGCAAAGAACAGAAAGATCAGCGCTTGGCCGTTTTTTTCTGCGCAAAGGAAGCAGTCTCAAAAGCTTTGGGCACCGGTTTTGCAGGAGTCTCTCCCCGAAGCATCATAATACGCTCCGACGAAAAAGGCCGCCCATATGTATCTCTGAAAGATAACGCACTGAAAGCCGCCGATGAATTAGGCATCACAGGCATCAAAGTATCTGTTAGTCATGAAGGAGGCTATGTCACTGTAATGGCAGTGGCTGTCTGACAGTATGGAAAAAGAATTGATCGACTCTCTTATTTCCGGTGCGGATAAGCTTTGCCTTGACATAAACACCGCACAGGCTGAAAAGATGCTTGAATATATGGACGCGGTTATAGACAGGAACAGGGTGATGAACCTGACTTCGGTCATAGAACCAAAGCAGTTCATAGAGACCCATATCATTGATTCACTGACACCGCTGCCTTTTATACCTGAAGGTGCTTCCGTTATAGATATCGGAACCGGTGCCGGTTTCCCCGGGATCATCCTGAAGATCGCCAGAGAAGATATTTCACTTACACTCCTTGATGCCACAGGTAAAAAGCTTGACTTTATCAGAGAGGCTGCATCTGCTCTTTCGATAGATATTGAGGAATTTGTGCACATGCGGGCTGAAGAAGCATCGCATAAATCTGAATATCGCGAGAAATATGATATAGCCATTGCCCGCGCAGTCGCTGTTCTTCCTATTCTGTGCGAGTACTGTCTGCCATTTGTTGGATTGGGCGGTTGTTTTATCGCTATGAAAGGAAGAGAAATATCAGCTGAAGCAGCTTCTGCGGAGAAGAACGCCTCTGATCTCGGAGCCGAGGAACCTGAGATCAAAGGGCTGATCCTCCCTTATTCAGGCAGCGAAAGAAATCTTATCATATATACTAAGAAACACTCGACACCTGAAAAATATCCGAGATCAAATGCCGTATTAAAAAAGTTGGCAAGATAGAATCCAGCTTTCCCACTGTATTTATCTGGCATACAGTGAATACAGTAAAAAAGAACAAAAGCATGGACATGTTTATGTTGTTTTGTTATAATAATTTACGGCAAAATTAGATTTAGGAGGAAATTATTTTCATGAAGAAATTTCTGGCCGTTCTTATGGTTGCATTGATGGTCGCCTCCTTCGCCGCCTGCGGACCGAAGGAAGAGTCGAAGACTTATGAGATTGCTCTCGTAACAGACGTAGGAAACATCGATGACAAGTCCTTCAACCAGGGCGCGTGGGAAGGCGTTGTCAAATATGCTGAAGACAACGGAAAAACCTACGCCTATTTCCGTCCGTCTGAGGACACCACAGCAGCTCGTGTAGAGACCATCGGAACCGCTATCGATAGCGGAGCCAAGGTTGTGGTATGCCCCGGCTATCTGTTTGAGGAAGCCATCTATGAAGTTCAGGAGAAATATCCCGATGTCATGTTCCTGCTCCTTGACGGTGAGCCCCATACTCCCGATTATTCCGTTTACAACACAGCAGCGAACGTCCACTGCATCCTTTATCAGGAAGAGCAGGCCGGATGGCTCGCAGGATATGCTGCAGTCAAGGACGGATACAAGAAGCTCGGTTTCCTGGGCGGAATGGATGTTCCTGCAGTAATCCGTTACGGTTACGGATTCGTTCAGGGAGCTGAAGCAGCCGCCAATGAAATGGGTCTTGGCGCCGGAGATGTCTCAATCAAGTACTGGTATTGCGGAGGATTCGCGCCCACAGATGACATCAAGGTCAAGATGGCTGGCTGGTATTCCGATGGTACAGAAGTCGTGTTCGCCTGCGGCGGCGGTATCTATGCTTCCGCTGTAGCAGCTGCTCAGGAATCCAGCACCGGTAAGGTCATCGGTGTTGACGTTGACCAGTCTGCTGAAAGTGATCTGATCATCACATCCGCTATGAAGGAACTCACGCACTCTGTTGTTCTTGCACTTACCGACCTGTACGCCAACGACGGAAAATGGTCTGCCGATTATTCAGGCAAGACCGCTGTCCTCGGTGCCAAGGACGAGTGCGTTGGTCTTCCGACAGCTGATGCATCCTGGAGACTCACCACATTTACCGTTGAAGAATATAAGGCTGTCTTCGATAAGGTAAAGAACGGCGAGATCGTTATCTCAAATGTCACTGAAACAGCTCCTGCTGTTAATCTGGTGACTGTAGACTATCAGAAATAATTGAAAAGCTTATAAAAAGAGAGGCTGAGCAATGCGCTTGGCCTCTTTTTTTATGATACAATACGTTAAGATGATTTTTAGCGTTTAACGTGTGAAAAGAGAGTCGGAAATGGAAGAAAACATTATTGAAATGCGCCACATCACCAAGGTGTTTCCCGGACTTGTAGCCAATGACGACGTTACGATCCAGCTGCGCCGAGGTGAGATCCACGCATTGCTTGGAGAGAACGGGGCAGGCAAATCGACCTTGATGAACGTTCTTTTCGGCTTATACACCCCTGAAAAAGGCGAGATCAGGAAAAACGGCAAGACCGTAGTCATTAAGGATCCCAATGACGCAACCGCTCTTGGAATCGGGATGGTACATCAGCATTTCCAACTGGTGCATAACTTTACTGTCCTGCAGAACATAATCCTTGGAGCCGAGACTGTAAAAGGAGGATTCCTTCAGCTTGCACAGGCGCGAAAGAAAGTGGCGGATCTTTCTGAAAAGTACGGGCTAAAGGTCAATCTGGACGCGCTGATCGATGATATTACTGTCGGGATGCAGCAGCGTGTTGAAATATTGAAAATGCTTTACCGTGACAACGAGGTACTTATTTTCGATGAACCGACCGCAATGCTCACACCTCAGGAGATTAACGAGCTTATGCAGATCATGAAAGACCTTGTTGCCGAAGGCAAATCGATTTTGTTCATATCCCATAAGCTCAATGAAATAATGGCTGTGGCAGACAGATGCACTGTCCTCAGGAAAGGTAAGTGCATAGGAACTGTCAATACCGCAGAGACGACAAAGGAAGAACTGTCCGAAATGATGGTAGGCCGCAAAGTCGAATTTGTCGTTGCGAAAGAGGATGCCAATCCCACGGATACCGTGCTCGAGATAAAGGATCTGAGCGTTGCAGGCAGAAGATCGACGAAGAAATCCGTACATGATGTTTCTTTCAAGGTACATAAGGGCGAGATCGTTTGTATAGCAGGCATCGATGGCAACGGTCAGAGTGAATTGGTTTATGCCCTGACTGGAATTATGCCCGCAGAGAGCGGTGAGATCATATTCAAAGACCGTGACATTACGAAAGAGACTATTAGGAACCGCAATCTCGATGGCATAGCCCATATCCCGGAAGACAGGCATGAATACGGCCTCGTATTAGACTATACACTGGCAGAGAATCTCGTACTCAAAAAATACTTCATGAAAGATTTCCAGAACAGGGGATTCATTGATTTCCCCGCAGTACGCAAATATGCTGACAGGCTGATCGAAAAATACGATATCAGGAGCTCACAAGGCGCATTGTCTGTAGCACGGAGCATGTCGGGAGGTAACCAGCAGAAAGCGATTGTGGCCCGTGAGATCGATTACGACCCTGATCTCCTCATTGCAGTCCAGCCCACCAGGGGTATGGACGTCGGTGCGATAGAATATATTCACAGGCAGATCGTCAAAGAACGTGACGAAGGAAAGGCGATCCTGCTCATTTCCCTCGAACTGGACGAGGTCATGAATCTATCCGACAGGATCCTTGTCATGTTTGAGGGTGGGATTGTCGGGGAGCTCGACCCGAAACAGACCACGGTGCAGGAGCTTGGACTTTATATGTCCGGTGCCAAACGAAACGATATGAGGGAGGCTGAGTAAAATGAAAAAAAGCAGCTTTAGAAATAATCCGGCTCTTGTCGGCCTGCTCGCATCCTTCACAGCGATCTTTTTAGGACTTGTATTCGGCTTTTTCATGCTGGGGATATTCAATCCAAGCTTCGCCGGTGCCGGCATCGTCAAGATACTGACAAAAGGACTCTCCTCTAAAGAAAAATTCGCCAAAGTTCTCTATCAGGCTGCCCCCTTGATGATGACCGGTCTTTCCGTTGGCTTTGCCATGAAAACAGGGCTATTTAATATCGGAGGCAGCGGTCAGTACCTGATTGGAACCTTCTGTGCCCTTCTGTTCGGCGTAGTGCTCAAACTGCCTTGGTATGTATGCCTGTTGGCGGCTATGCTCGGAGGCGCTTTCTGGGGTATTTTCCCCGGTCTTTTCAAAGCTTTGTTCAATGTGAATGAGGTCATAACAGCTATCATGTTCAACTGGATAGGACTGTTTCTGGTGAACCTGGCTTTCTCCAATACTCCAACTGTACTCGCAAATTATTACGGAGCTTCTGTTGCGGATAGGACAGCGAATATTGAAGCTGCCAACCCATCCGCCGTCATACCGAAACTCGGTATGGATAAGCTGTTCAACTCATCTTATATGAATATCAGCTTTTTTGTAGCCATGCTGGTCGCGGCAACGATTTACATCATCATCGATAAAACGGTATTTGGATATGAGCTCAAAGCCTGCGGATTCAACCAGAAAGCCAGTATTTATGCGGGAATTAACGCCAAACGGAACGTCGTTATCTCCATGATGATCGCCGGAGCTCTCGCCGGGCTCGGAGGAGGCATATATTACCTCTGCGGTACAGCACAATACACCATCGAGAAAGTACTGCCTGCTATGGGATTTAACGGAATACCTGTTGCCCTGCTGGCTAATTCCAACCCGATAGGAATAATCTTCTCCGCACTTTTCATCTCATATATCCAGGTAGGCGGCGAAGCGCTACAACCTGAATACGCCAAGGAGATAGTTGATATTATCATTGCATGTATCATCTACCTCAGTGCCCTTTCTGTATTGATGAAGGGGCTTATTACGGGGTTGCTGAGGGAAAAAGGTGGTAATCAGAAAGAAGTGATAGAGGAGGCTCCTCTGGAGGAAACGAAATGATAATCTTAGCCGATATTTTAGGTTCCACTATTCTGTTCGGGGTTCCTCTTCTGCTTGTTGCTCTGGGCGGGATGTTCGCAGAGAGGAGCGGAATCATCAATCTGGCCCTTGAAGGCATAATGATCACAGGGGCTCTGTTCGGATGTCTGTTCCTCAGGAACGCCAATTTGGTGGGTTGGGGAGAGGTCCATCCACAGCTGGCAATGCTGGTGGCAATCCTACTTGCAGGATTCGTCGGAGCTTTGTTTTCTATACTGCTTTCAATAGCTGCAATAAATCTGAAAGCGAACCAGACTATCAGCGGTACTGCTCTGAACCAGTTCGCGCCTGCATTTGCCGTAGTCTTCTCATGGGCAATACAGGGCAGGGGACAGACTACCATTAACATACCTTCCTGGATAAGGATCACCACTGCCAATTTTGGATTTGCGCCATCCGCAAATCCCGGTTTTTGGGAAACATTCATTTTCAAGAGCTTCTATCTTACTACACCGGTAGCATTGATCCTGTTTATTGCCTCTTATGTAATCTTATATAAGACCAGATTGGGCCTACGTCTTAGGGCATGCGGAGAACATCCTCAGGCAGCTGCATCTGTTGGAGTGAACGTATATAAGATGCGCTATATAGGTACGACGATATCAGGTTTTTTGGGCGGTATCGGCGGGCTGGCATTCACTATCGCTGCAGGCTCCAGCTTCCAGTCCACTGTTGCGGGATACGGTTTCCTTGCCCTCGCTGTAATGATCTTCGGAAACTGGAAGCCGGTGAGCATTTTCTTCGCCGCGAACTTCTTTGCCTTCTTCAAGGTCATCAGCTCTTATTCCAGCAATATACCGTTCTTGCCGAAATTCGAGAATATCAAGAGCTCTTCATATATTTACCAGTGCATTCCATATGTAGTTACCATGCTGGTATTGATCTTTACATCAAAGCGCTCTCAGGCACCTTTGGCAGAAGGCCAGCCTTATGATAAAGGACAAAGATAACACGGGTTTGAATAAATAAAAAAAGCAGGCTATAGCCTGCTTTTTTTATTTATTCAATTATTGTCCGTTGATATACTTATCGATGTCGTCCGGTTCATCTGCGATGTTGTCTACGACAGGATTCAGACCGCTCCCATTCTTCTGAATGTCGACCAGCTGGTCAAAGAGCTCGTCAATCTCTCCCTTTATTTCACTCGGGTCAAAAGATTCCCCGGTGGTAAGGGAATTATAGTAAGCTTTGCCAAGGTCCCTGTACCTTTTGCTGATAGCATATTCGATTTTCTCGGAATCGACCTTTGTTTTTGCGGAATCTAAAAAGCTGCTTGCGTATTCGCCTGCTTTTTTCGCCGCATTCTTTGATTTATCCACTAAGTTTCCAACAAGGTTCTTCAAATCATCATTTGCCATTATTACGATCCTCCTTATGCGTGTATTATATCATAAGTGCATAAGTTCTGCTGATTTTTAATTAAACGGTAAAAAATTTAAAAGTGATCAACGGAATCGGTCAATCAGAGTACGATGTGATCGGCTCTGTTGATGAAAAGCCGAAGGAGAGCTTGTTCTCCTTCGGCTTATTTTCAGATATGCTGCAGAAACAGGCTGCGCCGTTTCTTTTCAGACTGCATGACAGGGCTTATTTCTGCTTAGCAAGGTATTCGTTTATAACGGTACGGGCAGTGCCGATCATGTAGAGGCTGCCGGTGAATGCATAGATCTCGTCCTTTTTGGACAGATCCAACTTACCGGGGATATCATCATAGCTGTCCATAAAATCTACTTCCATTCCGGGAGAGAGTTCTCTGATCTTTTCAGCCATGGCTTCAGAGGATATGGCTCTGGTCGGGTCATCGGGTGTCAGTGTGTATACTTTTTTAGCAACTGAGCAGAGCAGTTTGATAGAATCGTCCACCTGCTTGTCTCCCAGCATACCGTAGAAGAGAGTGACCTTTTGATCCGGGAAGTATTTCTTTATGCTGTCGGTGAATACGGTAATTCCTTCAAGGTTATGTCCGCCGTCGATGAGAATCACAGGTTCGGTGTTCAGAACTTCGAAACGTCCTGTGAAATGAACATTGCCAAGACCTTCCTTGATAGCCTCCGGCGTGATGTTCCATCCCTTGGATTTAAGTATCTCGAGGGTATTGAGCACATTCAGGCAATTGTATGTCTGGTAACTTCCGATAAGAGCCAGCTTGAACTCATCGATACCAAGTATAGAATCCTTCTTCTTGTATTTGAGGATCTGTCCTGAAATATCGTGAGAAAGCACCTCAATGTCGTCCGGATTGCACAGATGTACTCTTGCGTTCACCGAATCACCCTTGGCCTGGATAACGGGAACGGTCTCAGGAGGAACGAGTCCGTAGACCGAAACATCGCCGTTTGCCTTAATTATTCCGGCTTTCTCACTGGCGATCTCTTCGATCGTATCTCCAAGATACTGCTGGTGTTCAAGTGAAAGAGAGCATATGACAGAAACTTCAGGCAACGGGCAGGTGTTGGTCGCGTCGAGTCTTCCTCCCATACCGACTTCGAATACTATGATGTCTACGTCATGATGCGCATAGTAATAATATGCTATTGCTGTGATGACCTCGAATTCGGAGGGGCAGTCATAACCCTTTTCAACCATCTTGTCAATCGTGTTCTTGACAATGGTCGTGGTCTCTGCCAGATCGTCATCGGGTATGGGTACCCTGTTTATCTGTATTCTTTCATTGAATCTCTCAAGATAAGGAGAGATGTAGAGCCCTACCTTGTATCCGGCAGCCTGCAGAACATCGGCCGTCATGGCGCAGGTCGAGCCTTTGCCGTTGCTTCCCGCCACATGAACGTATTTCATGCCAAGATGCGGATCGCCCAGTTCATGGAGTAAGGTGGTTATATTCTCCAAACCTAATTTTTTGCCGAACTTGTGTGTGTTTTCGATGAAGTCCAGCGATTCCTGATAATTCATTGTTTTTCCTTTCTGTTTTCCAGAATTTGATGGTTATATTATACCATAATGCGGAAATAAATTATTACTATTCACAAAGATTTAGAATAGGTCGAAATCGATTAGGCATGACGAAGTTGACTGCTATTCGGAGGGTGTCCGCAATGATATCCTTCCGGACTGACGACTATTTACCTGGGAAATCGAGTTGCCCGATATCGTCGAAAAATCAGCTAGATCCATATGTTTAAGGTATAATATAAGACAGTTCGAGAATAATCTGAATTTCTCCGAAAAGGGTGAGATAAGAAGAATCGGATCAGATGAGGTTAAGAATCGGAATAGCATATGAGCAGATTTAATTATAACGGTAAAAGTTTATACTACGAAGAACACGGAGATGGAACACCTCTTGTGCTTCTTCACGGCAATACGTCATCAGGGAAGATGTTCGATCCAGTCGTTCCTTCTCTGTCCCGGAAATATCGTGTGATTACGATAGATTTTCTCGGTTGTGGAAGATCTGACCGAATCAAGCCTTGGCCGGACGACTTGTGGTATGAATGGGGAGATCAGGTCAGAGAGGTCTGCAGATACTTAAGCGATGAAAAGGTTAATATTTTAGGGGTCAGCGGAGGAGCTCTGGCTGCCATCAATGTCGCCCTCGATGACCCTGACCTGGTAAATGCCGTGATCGCGGACAGCTTTGAAGGACTTGAGGCTGTGCCTTCCGTTACCAGCAATATTAAAAATGGAAGATCTCAGGCAAAGCAAAACGACAGCTTCAGGAGTTATCTTGAGTCGATCCACGGGGCAGACTGGGAAGAAGTATTTGACAGCGATACGGATGCTGTAATCAGACATGCGCTGAATATCGGAGCTTTTTTCCATAAACCGATAGAGGACCTTAAAGTGAGGATGCTGCTTACAGGGAGTCTTGAGGATGAAATGTTCCCAAATGGACATTATTGTGATCTTTTCAAGAATATATGCGGAAGGACAGCTTATGCCCAAAGCTATTTATTTGAGCACGGCGGTCATCCGGCAATGCTGAGTAATACGGAAGAGTATTTAGTGATGGCGGTTGATTTCTTTAGCAAGGATAACACATGCTGAGAGGCAAAGCCAAAACCGCATCTAATAGCCATCGTCAGGTCTTTAGGCAGCTGTCATATGCTGTCTGTGTGAGATATCTTCTATGTACTGTTTGATCAAACAGTAGGAATGTCTGGCTAATTCTTCTCTGGAACACAGCTTCGGCAAATCATATGGACAATTAACACTCAGCTGACCGTTAGTATGATATAATCAAAAAAAATAATGGAGGACAGGAATGTCTACACCACATAATACGGCAAATAAAGGCGATTTTGCGAAAACTGTGCTTATGCCCGGCGATCCGATGAGGTCAAAGTTCATAGCAGAGAATTTTCTGAAGGACGCGGTTCTTGTAAACAATGTCCGCGGTATCAATGGATATACCGGATATTACGAAGGAAAAAGAGTCTCCGTTATGGCTTCAGGGATGGGTATGCCTACTCTTGGAATCTATGCTCACGAGCTGTTCCTTGAATACGATGTCGATACGATCATTCGCGTAGGTTCAGCCGGAAGCTACAGCGAAAAAGCAAAGATCAGGGATATCGTCCTTGCCCAGGCTGCATGCACAGATTCAAATTGGGCATCGCAGTATTTCCTTCGCGGAACGTTCGCCCCTATTGGAGATTTTGATCTTATCCAAAAAGCAAAGGCTGAAGCGGATAAGGAAGGGATCCGCTGTGTCGTAGGAAATATCCTTTCGACTGATGTCTTCTATCAGCCTGAAGGCGAATGGCAGAGATGGGCGAAGATGGGCGTATTGGCAGTGGAGATGGAAACGGCAGCGCTTTATATGATTGCCGCCGAGACCGGGAAAAAGGCTCTTTCCATACTGACTATAAGCGATAATCTGGCAGATCCTTCCGAGGACACCACTCCCGAAGAACGCGAGAACTCTTTTACCGATATGATAAAGATCGCGCTTAGTATCGCGGAATAATAAATCATTTTAGCAGCACATTCATTAAAAAAATGACAAAGACCCGTGCCGGAGTGGCACGGGTCTTTGCTTTTGATCTACTACTGAGTGAATCCCATATCTGAAGGGTCAAAATCCATAAAGGAGAATCCGGTGTCGGCGGCTTTCGAGACAGCCTGCGTGATATCGGTCATCACCTGCGAAAAGGCTGCCTGAGCCATTATGAACTCATTCACCTCTCTAACCGCGCTGATCGAAGCGTAGAGGTTGTTAAAATTCCCTATGCTTTCGTCATCAGGCTCCCTTCCCATGAATCTCATTGCTGATAATTGTATCTGAGCGGAGAGAAAATCCTTTACCATAGCCTGCCAGGTCTCATTTTGAGAAATCTTTTCAGCAGCGGCATAATACCTTCTGTATTCCGGACTTTCCTTTATCGCGTAAGTAAGTTCATTTAATTTATCGTATATGTTCATATTTTACTCTGCCTTCATGATTATCGGCATGACGACAGGCTTTCTCATCGTCTTACCGAAAAGGTAGGTATCCATGGAGCTTTTAAGATTGCTCTTGATATCCTGCAGGCTGGCGTGTTCAGCAAGCTTGCTTTGAATAATATCCCTGGAGATTTGCTTGGCTTCTTTTAAAAGGTCTGCGCTGCCTCTCATATAAATGAAACCTCGTGAAAGGATGCTGGGTCCTGCAATGATCTTTTCGTTGTCGATAGTAGCGGAGATCACGAAAAGCCCGCCTTCGCTGAGCTTCTTTCTGTCCCGCAACACTATACTGCCAATATCCCCTATGCCTGAACCGTCCACCAGGGTTATTCCCACATTCAGCTGTTCGACTATCTTCGAGCCGTCTTTCGTTATTTCAAGCACCTGGCCGTTCTGCATGATGTTGATATTCTCTTCTTTCACACCAAGCTGCTTGGCTATCTCTGCGTGTGCATAAAGCATCTTGTATTCACCGTGGCACGGGACGAAACACCTCGGTCGGGTGAGCGCCAGGATAAGCTCCAGATCGTTCTGCGAACCGTGGCCTGAGACATGTACATCGGTAGCCCCCTGGTATACCACTTCCGCTCCCTGCTTTATTAGATCGCTTATTACGAATGCTACTGTCTTTTCGTTTCCGGGAATAGGTGATGCGGAGATGATGACGAAATCGTTACTGTTGATTTTTGCCTGACGGTGTTCTCCTGACGCCATTCTGGAAAGTGCGCTCATTGGTTCGCCCTGTGAACCGGTTGTAAGCAGTACCAGCTGCTCCGCGGGATACTGGCCTATATCGGATACGTCTATAAGTATACTGTCTTTGAACTTGAGATACTTCATCTCCTTGGCGACCTTGACCACGTTGACCATGCTGCGCCCAATTACAGCTACTTTTCTTCTGTGTACTCTGGCAGCATCGAATATCTGCTGTATGCGGTGAATGTTAGTTGAAAAAGACGCTACTATGATTCTTTTTTTAGCTGCCTGAGTAAATAACTGCTCGAAAACCACACCTATGGTTTTTTCGGATGCTGTGTGCCCGGGTTTTTCAGCGTTTGTGCTGTCCGAAATGAGCAGATCAATGCCGAATGTTCCGGCTTCGGCGATTCTCGCCAGGTCTATACGCTGGTTATCCACCGGGGTAAGATCTACTTTGAAGTCTCCGGTATGAAATATGGTTCCGCCCGCGCACTTGATCAGAAGAGCAGCGCTGTCCGGGATCGAATGGTTCGTCATTACAAACTCTACCATAAATCCCTTCACTGTAACCACAGAACCGTAGTTCACATTGTTCAGGTTCGCTTCGCTCTCCAGTTTATGCTCTGCGATTTTATTCTGTAATAGACCGATGGTTAGCTTTGTACCGTAGATTGGTATATTGCCGAATCGTTTGATGAAGTATGGAATCGCTCCGATATGATCTTCGTGCCCATGAGTAAGAAAAAGGCCCCGGATCCTGTTGAGCTTGTCGTCCAGATAAGAAAAATCGGGGATAACAAAATCTATCCCGTACATTTCGTCGTCGGGAAATTTTATCCCGCAGTCTATGATGATAAGATCGTCTTCACATTCGATTATTGTGAAGTTTTTTCCGATTTCCTCCATCCCGCCCAAAGGGATCACTCTGAAGCTTGGTGCCGGGTTCTCAGTCTTCTGGCTTACGGCAGTTCTACTTTGCGTGGAGGATGTCCTATTCATCAAGTCCCTGGTAAAACTCAGTTACCTTATCGAATTCATCGTCATCTTCGATGTCAACAAGGTAATCCTCTCCATTCTCATCTGTTTCAAGCCTGTAGATGAAGGCGTCATCGCTCTCTTCGTCCTCATAGAGCACGATGTAATCCTTGCCTTCGAATTCAAATTCGCAGTCCACAAGCAGAGAGACCTCTTCACCCTGATCGTTGATCAGAGTAATCGTTTCCTGTTCGAGTCCTTCGTACTCGTCTTCCTCGACCTGTTCGATATCTTTCTTCTCGTCCATATTGTTCTTCCTTCTTCCTTAGAATGATTTAGTATCAAGATAACTCTGAAGAATGATCTGCGCCGCAGTCTCATCGACAGAGTTTCTAATTTTTTTCCAGTTTTTGCCTGCCGAAGCCAGAACCCTCTGCGCTTCCTTCGTAGAGAGCCTTTCATCCCAAAGCATCACTTCGCAAGGAAGGACTTCCTTCATGCGTTCAAACTGTTCACGCACCTTTGCACCTTTGTTCCCTTCGGTGCCGTCCATATTTATCGGATAACCGACAAGAAGAAGCCCTACATCCTTTTCTTTGATCAGAGCTTTGATCTTTTCGATATCTTTCTCTTCGCCTTCTGACGCGATGAATCCTGCTCCCTGGGCGGTTATGCCAAGCAGGTCGCTCACGGCAACGCCGATCCGGGCTTCCCCCAGATCCAGACACATGATTCTCTTTTCGAGCATAATGCTTTACAGCTCCTTCAAATAAAAGGAGACGATCTCTTCAATGAGCTCATCCCTGTCGACTTTCCTGATGATATTTCTGGCGTCGTTATGGGACGTGATATAAGTCGGGTCTCCGCTCATTAGGTATCCTACGATCTGATTCACAGGATTATAGCCCTTTTCCTCCATCGCTGCCTTGACCTTTGAGAACACCCCGCTCACTACTTTATTGCGTTCGGAGGCTATAGCGAATTTCTGAGTCTGCTGCATCTTATCGGTATCCAAACCTTTAAACCTCCTGATTTCAGTTAGTAATCAGTATACTTGATTATTGCCTTTCTTTCAAGGAAAAAAACAAAACGGGATAATTTTCATTATCCCGTAAACTCTTTATAATCCTTCCTTAATAAGCCTGACGGCGTAATCCATGCACTGACCGGCAAGCTTTTCATCCTTGAAACCGGCCTGTGCCATATCCGGTCTGCCGCCACCTCCGCTTCCGATAGATGAAGCTACCTTCTTGATAAAATCACCGCATTTGAAACCGCTCTTGACAGCCTTGTCCGTCGCTGCACAGAGCATGAGACCTTTTCCGTCATTATGCCCGAGCAGGAATACGACTCCTGAATCCATCTTGTCCCTGAGCCTGTCGGAAACTTCCCTGAGGTCGTTCGCTGATGCTTCTCCGATATCGTTCACTATGTATTCGATACCGCCTACGTCGAATGCGGATGTAAGCATGTCCTTTGCCTTTTCGGCATTGTCTGCATTCTGCTTGGCCTTAAGCTCCTTAGCGAGCCGGTCGTTGGACTCTGTGATCTCATTGATCCGCGCTGTCAGCTGTGCAGGGGGCACTTTAGCCGCTGCTGCGGCTTCCTCCAGGTCATCTTTCAGGGCCAGCACATATTCGTACGCTTTTCTGCCTGTGAGGGCTTCGATCCTGCGAACCCCTGCTGCGACACCCGTTTCGGATACTATCTTGAAGAGTCCAGCAAAGCCTGTGTTCTTCAAGTGGCATCCTCCGCAAAGCTCCATCGAAAAGTCACCGGCTTTGATAATGCGAACCTCGTTGCCGTATTTCTCTCCGAACAATGCTGTGGCGCCCATTTCCTTCGCGGTCTTCAGATCTGTGTTGATCACTTCAACAGGAAGGCATTTCAGTATCTGTTCGTTTACTATTCTTTCAGCATTGGCGATCTGTT
Source organism: Eubacteriales bacterium (assembly GCA_024685545.1). Classification (GTDB taxonomy): domain Bacteria; phylum Bacillota; class Clostridia; order Eubacteriales; family Anaerofustaceae; genus JAAYHF01. The sequence continues at coordinate 51,478 of JAIKVR010000082.1, forward strand.
CCACGCTCATCTTTTCGAAATGAGAGAAGTCGAATCTGAGTTTGTCCGGTGTTACCTCGCTGCCGGCTTGATTAACATGATTTCCGAGAACGAGTTTAAGTGCCTTGTGCAACAAGTGTGTCGCCGTGTGGTTGCGGGAAATATCCATTCGGTTGTCCGCATCTACAGTGAGCTTTACGGTATCAGCCAGAGCCAGTGTCCCGCTGGAAAGCTTCACTCTGTGCGCGAATTTGTCACCGCTTCTGATAGTGTCAGTTACTTCTCCCTGGCCTTTATCGGATTCAATAATGCCTTTGTCTCCGACTTCGCCGCCCATCTCTCCGTAGAAAGGCGTCTTGTCGGTGATTACCAGACATTCCTCACCTTCGGACACTTCGTCAACGCTCTGATTGCCGCTGATCAGGCATACTACCTTCGCTTCGCTCTCCAGGGAATCATATCCTATGAATTCAGTGGCTTTCATGCCGGAAACTATTTCCGATATCTCGTCTTTCCATCCTTCGATGCCTTCGGCTTCATGAGCTTTCTTGGAAGTCTCCTTTTGCAATTGCATCGCCTTGTCGAAGCCGTCAGTGTCAACACCGACTTCCTCTTCGCTGGCTATCTCCATGGTCAGATCCAGCGGGAAACCGAATGTGTCATAAAGCTTGAAAGCATCCTGACCTGATATCTCGGTGCCTCCGTTTTCCTTGACATCTCTGATGATGCCCATAAGGAGTTCCTCGCCCTGGTTGATCTTTTCATTGAAACGGTTCTCCTCAACATCGATCATCTTCATGATGAGTTCCTTGTTCTCGAGGAGTTCCGGATAAGCTTCGCTGGATGACTCAATTACCTTTTCGGCAGTTTCGGACAGGAATGGCTTCTCGATGCCGAGGAGCTTTCCGTGGCGCATAGCTCTTCTCATCAGTCTTCTGAGCACATATCCTCTGCCTTCGTTGGAAGGAATGATACCATCTGAAAGCATGAATACCGTGGAACGTACGTGATCCGTAATGACTCTGACGGATATGTCCTTTTTGACTTCGCTGCCGTAATCTACTCCTGCCAGACGGCATATATAATCGCGTACGAATTTGATCGTGTCGACCTCGAAAATATTGTCGACTTCCTGGACTACCATCGCCAGTCTTTCCAGGCCCATCCCTGTATCGATGTTCGGATGCTCAAGCTTGTCGTAGCTGCCGTCCTCCTGCCTGTCGAACTGGGTAAACACCAGGTTCCATACTTCGACGTATCTGTCGCAGTCGCAGCCAGGAGCGCATGTCGGTTTGCCGCAGCCGTATTTTTCGCCCCTGTCGACGTAAATCTCGGAGCATGGTCCGCACGGTCCGGTTCCGATCTCCCAGAAGTTATCTTCTTTGCCCATACGGGATATATGGTCCTCTGTCATGCCGTCCTGAGCTTTCCAGATGTCATAAGCTTCGTCATCATCGAGGTATACAGTAGCGTAGAGCAGCTCCTTGGGAATATGTACGAACTCTGTCAGGAATTTCCACGCCCAGTGTATCGCTTCTTTCTTAAAGTAATCTCCGAATGAGAAGTTGCCGAGCATCTCGAAAAAAGTGCCGTGGCGATCGTCTTTCCCGACATTATCTATATCAGGCGTCCTTATGCACTTCTGGCAGGTGGTCACCCTTTTGCGGGGGGGAGTCTCCTGACCTGTGAAATATGGCTTTAATGGGGCCATTCCCGAGTTTATAATGAGCAGGCTCTTGTCGTTGCGCGGTATAAGTGAAAAGCTGTTCAGACGAAGATGCCCGTTTTGCGTTGCGTAATAATCGAGAAACATTTCTCTAAGCTGATTCAATCCGTAGTATTCCATAAGTCCCTCCGTTAAATGATTATATCACTTAAAAGCCCTTATCCAACGGTTTATTCAATTCGTGTTAAATTTCCGGGAAATGCATGCTCTGGTTCGGGAAACGCGGCAGTGAAACCTGTCCAGATTGCTGTTGAGGATTTGTGACTGTTGACCTATACTGCATAAAAATTAAGGACTTATCAATAAAAATGCTCTAATATTGTATTAAGGTAGGCTTATTAGTATAATTGTATTGAATCACGGAGGAGAATATGTACGACGTTATTATAATAGGTTGCGGCATCATAGGCGCTGCGGCAGCTTACGAGTTATCCAAATACGATATATCTGTCGCTCTTCTTGAAAAGGAAAATGACATTGCACAGGGAGCGACAAAAGCCAACAGCGCCATAGTTCATGCGGGATACGATCCGGAAGAAGGCACGCTGATGGCTAAATACAATATCAAGGGCGCCTCTATGATGAAGGGTATATGCGAGGCTTTCGACGTGCCGTACAAGCAGTGCGGAGCCTTCGTGCTTGCCTTTGACGATAATGATATGCAGGAGGTGGAAAAGCTCTATAAAAGAGGGAAAAACAACGGTGTACCCGGCCTCAGGATCACGGGACACGACGAGACCCTTGCCCTTGAGCCTCATCTCAGCAACAATATCATCGGAGCGCTGTATGCTCCGTCCAGCGGCATAGTGGATCCCTGGGATCTGTGCATAGCGTACGCTCAGACGGCTGTTCGTAACGGGGTTGACCTAAAGCTCTCGAATACGGTCGTCGATATTGTCAAAATGGATGACAGATTCATCGTCAGGACTGACAAAGGGGAATACGAGACCCGATACGTCGTCAATGCCGCCGGAACTCATGCGGACAGGATCAATGACATGGTCTGCGAGCACAGATTCACCATCGTCCCTACCAAAGGAGAGTATTACGTTATCGATAAAAAGGACAGCGATCTTATAAACGCCACGATATTCCAGTGTCCTTCTGCCAAAGGCAAGGGGGTGCTGGTTTCGCGTACCGTGCACGGCAATCTGATAGTCGGCCCGGACGCAGACCCTCAGGAGGATCCGGATGATACATCAGTAAAGCAGAGCGCGCTGGATTACATCATGGAAGCTTCATTGAGAAGCGTGCCTACAATCAACTTCAGGAGCGTTATAAGGAGCTATGCCGGAGTCAGGGCAAATTCCGATGTCGGCGAATTCGTGATCGGAGAAGCACCGGAAACGCCCGGATTCATTAATCTTGCAGCCATCAAATCTCCGGGCCTTACATCAGCTCCCGCGATCGGGCTTGACGCGGTGGATATTTTGAAGGATGCCGGTCTGAATATGAAGAAAAAGAATGAGTACGTCGAGACCAGGAAAATGATCCGTTTCGACGAACTATCCGCAGAAGAGAAGAATGCTTTGATAGCTGATGATCCGCATTTCGGCAAAATAATATGCCGTTGTGAGCACGTAACAGAAGGCGAGATACTCGCCGCCATCCATGACGTGATACCTGCTCTTACCATCGATGCTATTAAGAAACGCTGCCGTTCGGGAATGGGACGGTGTCAGGGAGGATTCTGCGGACCCCGCATCGCAGAGATCATAGCCAGGGAAACGGGCATGCCCATGACTGATATTCTTCAGGGACCTGTTGGTTCCGAAATACTTGTCGCGCCGACAAAGAGCAGGGAGGAAGCCTGAATGGAATTCAAATATGACGTTGTCGTTATCGGAGGAGGGCCTGCAGGGCTTGCTGCAGCTTATTCCGCCTGGGAACAGAAGGATACAAAGGTACTCATAATAGAGCGTCTGGAAGAACTTGGTGGTATCCTTAACCAGTGCATACATAATGGGTTTGGACTCCATTATTTCAGAGAGGAACTTACCGGCCCGGAATACGCCCAGAGATTTATCGACCGGCTGAAAGAGACCGATGTTGATATTATGCTGAATACCATGGTGACAGACATATCTTCTGAAAGAGTCATCACCGCAATTAATCCCGTAAACGGCTGTTTTGAAATAAAAGCCAAATCCATCGTGCTGGCTATGGGCTGCAGGGAACGTCCCAGAGGAGCCATTTCCACACCCGGTACCCGTCCTGCGGGGATATACACCGCAGGAGCTGCCCAGCGATACGCAAATATGGACGGATATCTCGTAGGCCGAAAGATCGTAGTCTTCGGTTCCGGGGATATCGGCCTCATCATGGCAAGACGAATGACACTCGAAGGAGCAGAGGTCATCGCTGTGCTCGAAAGGGGAGGAGTTCCCAGCGGACTGACCAGAAACATCGTTCAGTGTCTGGACGATTTCGGTATCCCGCTCATGCTGAATACCACCGTTGTTGACATCAGCGGACGCTCCAGAGTCGAGAGCATTACGATTGCCAAGACTGATTCCCGCAAGAATCCTATTCCGGGAACAGAACAGAAGATCGACTGCGATACTCTTCTGTTGTCTGTCGGTCTGATCCCCGAAAACGATATCCCGGAGGCGACAGGCGTACGGATGGATCCGAGGACCAACGGAGCTGTGGTGTATGAGAACGATGAGACTACGACCGAAGGCATATTCGCGTGCGGAAACATCCTTCAGGTGCATGACCTCGTGGATTACGTCACCAGCGAAGCCATACGTGCGGGGAAAGGGGCTGCCCAGTACGCAAAGAACGGCGAACCCGGGTCTGAAGGCTTATTGGACGTTGAGGTAGACACAAATATGATCACATATGCTGTTCCGCAGATGATCCGCCCGGCGAATGTGGAGAAAAACGTGGATATATCTTTCAGAGTCCGTGACCGTTATGAGGATTCCCGTATAGTAGTAAAGGACGAAGAGGGCAATTACGTTGCCCGTTACGGTGTGAAGGCTTATATAATACCTGCCGAGATGCAGAGGATCACGCTTCCGGGCAAGATGCTGGAAAAAGCCAAAGGCAGCAAGATCATCATCGGCATCGAGAAGGGAGAATGATATGAAAAAAGTAGTCTGCATATTATGCCCGAGAGGCTGTGAAATGACTGTTACCGGAGAGGAGGACAATATCAAGGTCAGCGGCAATAAATGCGATAAAGGTATTGATTTTGCAAAGACAGAAGCCTTTTCTCCTGAACGTACACTGACTTCCACCGTGCATATCTCGGGAGGCATCCATACTATGCTGCCGGTTAAAACAAGCAAGGCTATTCCGAAGGATCTGATGGCGGAAGCGGTGAAACTCATCGGTAAAGCAGAGGTGTCCTCTCCAGTAAAGACAGGGGACGTCATAATCGCCAATATTCTCGGAACCGGTGCGGATATCATCGCCACGAGGGATATGTGAGCCATTTGGATTATGAGGAGGATATCTCCGAGATAACCGCTTTCGACGATTTCGCCATATACTACGATATACTGACTGCCGACGCTGACTATAAAGCCTGGTTTTCCTATCTCAAAAGCCTGAGCGGGCTTGAGAAGCTAAAAAATACGAGGATACTTGACCTGGGATGCGGAAGCGGTGTCATGGCTGCCCTGTTCGCGGGTGAAGGGGCGGTGGTCACAGGCGTTGATTTTTCCTCTGAAATGCTCACTCTTAGTGAGAGGGCTTTAAGGAAGGTGACCAACCGTTTCCGTCTAATAAAAAAAGACATCAGGGATTTCAGGGAAAACGTGATCTACGATTTCGCTTACTCCAGCTGTGATGTCATCAACAACATACCACCCTCTGATCTCCCGGCTGTCTTTGCCAATATATCCCGTATGCTCAGGAGCAAAGGGATCTTTACCTTTGATGTGATAAACCCAGACAGATTCTCCTCAGGGGAGAACAGAAATGAGAGTATTATTCTGGATGGCGGGAATACCGTGTCGATAACGCGTTCCTGTGCTGACGGTCGTCTGATGACCAGTATCGATATCCCCGGCAGGGAGACGATAACCATCGATCAGTTCCCCATTTCAAATGATAATATCGAAGTGTCACTGAAGGGCAGTTCAATGATTCTGAAGAGCTTTACGGGCTTTATGTGCGATGAGTCATATTCAGGGAACGCTGACAAGTTTCAGGTAGTATTAGAAAAAGAATAAAAAACAAAACGGAGAACTTGACAAAGTATCACTTGTTTCGTATAATACAAAAGCCGCTTAATTTAGGTCGCATAGCTCAGCTGGGAGAGCACTTGCCTTACAAGCAAGGGGTCACAGGTTCGAGCCCTGTTGCGACCACCGGATGAGTTGGACGCAAATTAAATATGGCCCGATAGTTCAGTTGGTTAGAATGCCAGCCTGTCACGCTGGAGGTCATGGGTTCGAGCCCCATTCGGGTCGCCATCTTGCCTAGGTAGCTCAGCTGGTAGAGCAATGGACTGAAAATCCATGTGTCGTTGGTTCAACTCCGACCCTAGGCACCATGAAACGAGCGAAAGTGGCTCAGCGGTAGAGCATCGCCTTGCCAAGGCGAGGGTCGCGGGTTCGATTCCCGTCTTTCGCTCCATTTTTATTTTAGCTGAAATCGCGGCGACATAGCCAAGAGGTAAGGCAAAGGTCTGCAAAATCTCTATCCCCGGTTCGATTCCGGGTGTCGCCTCCAATAACCAGCCGAAGTGGCGGAATTGGCAGACGCACGGGACTTAAAATCCCGCGATTGTAAAAAATCATACCGGTTCGAGCCCGGTCTTCGGCACCAGTCGAGTAGTTTCCTCCCTGTAAAGGAGGTTTTTTAATTTTTCGGAACCAGCTTCTGATCTGATGTTAGTGTCATGGATCTCCACGAGATACTGTTACAGCCTGTACAGATACTATTGGGCTGGCAGAAACCATCAATACTCAGCCGCATACGCTATCGCTTCTGCGCAGGCGGCCCCGTCCACAGCGCTGGATACTATGCCTCCCGCGTATCCTGCTCCTTCTCCGATAGGGTATAGCCCTTCGGTGCTGACGCTCATGAAAGTGATTCTGTCTCTGTCTATGCGTACAGGTGATGATGTCCTTGTCTCCGGCGCAGTGATCATGCCGCATTCAAACCCGAGGATCTTTCCTCTGAATTCATCGAAAGCGTTGCGGAGCGGTCCGGTTATTATCTCCGGCAGTATCTGCGTGATGTCCGCAGGATAAGTTCCGGGCATTATGCTCGCCTCACAGTGCTCGGTTGCGCTGATATTCATGAAATCCGCTGCACTCATGGATGGGGCAATATATCCCCCCGGACCTTTTTCGAAGGCTGCTCTTTCTATAAGACGCTGGAATTCGACACCTGCCAGAGGACCTGTCCCTGGATAATCCTGTGGTGTCACGCTTACCACAAATGCTGAGTTCGTAAGGTGATTTCCCCTGTCGGAATAGCTCATCCCGTTAACACAGATAAGGCCTTCTTCGGTACTGGAATTGATAACATATCCTCCGGGGCAGCTGCAGAAAGTGTAGACGCCTCTGCCGGATGTGTCCTTATAGGTCAGAGTACAGTCTGAGACCGGAAGTATGGGATCCCCGCAGTATCTGCCGTAGTTATATCTGTCTATAATCTCTTTGTCATGCTCTACCCGTACCCCTACGGCCATAGGCTTGGCCGTAAGGACAGTACCGATCTTATACAAAATCGTAAAAATATCCCTGGCTGCGTTTCCTGCAGCGATTACTAGCTTGTCGCAGACGATCTCCTCGCTGCCATTGACAATGATCCCGGAGATCCTGCCATTTACCGTGCTGATATCGGTCAGGGCTGTGGAAAACCGGAATTCGCATCCGTTGTCGGCCAGATATGATTTTATTGCGGAAACGATTCCTCTAAGTTTGTCCGTTCCTATATGTGGTTTTGCTTCGTAAAGTATGGACCTTTCGGCTCCGAAGCGTACAAAGTTGTCCATCACATATTTCAAAAAAGGACTTTTTATGCGCGTGCGCAGCTTGCCGTCGGAAAAGGTACCCGCTCCGCCCAGACCAAACTGTATGTTTGAATCAAGATCGAGCATGCCGTTTCCCATGAGGTCCTCGACATCTTTTGCTCTTGCCTGAATGTCCTTTCCCTTTTCGATGATCATTGGAGCGATGCCGTGTTCAGTCAGCCTGAGAGCACAGAACAACCCCGCAGGGCCGCTCCCCACGATCACTGGCCTGGTTCTGAAAGATACCTTTTTTGCCTGAGGTATAATTACAGCTGAGGCCTTCGCTGGGGATATATCCTTTCTTCTAAGGACTTTCGGGCTTTCAAAGCTTACAGTATAGACGTAGAATATCCCCTTGGACTCATGAAAGCGTGAATCCAGTGACCTCCGTTCTATCACAAAGTCACTTACCTCTCGACTGTCTAATGAGAGTTTTTTCAATAACGCGTCATATTCCCCGAACCGTTTTATATCGCTGATGTTGACTTTTACATCGTGAGCCGAATACTTCATATGCTGTCCTCTCGTAAAATATTATACATCTTCTGCTGCGCGTTTACCTGATAATCCGCTTAATTATGCTGTTTTTACCCTTTCAGCTCCGCTGGCAGCAATTTTACATTGCCGATATAGTTATGTTATAATCTTTGCTAAGGAGATCACTATGTCTGCTGGATTCACTCATCTTCATCTGCATACGCAGTATTCCCTTCTTGATGGATTCTGTAATATCAAAAAGCTCGTCGCCAAAGTCAAGGAACTTGGCATGGATTCCGTTGCGATAACCGATCACGGCAACATGTTCGGAGCAATTGACCTCTACAAGGAATGCAAAGCTCAGGGCGTCAAGCCCATCCTTGGCTGCGAGGTCTATATGGCCGAACGCACCCTTTATGACAAGGATTCCAGAAAGGACAGGAACAACTATCACCTGGTCCTCCTTGCCGAGAACGATGAGGGCTATCACAACCTGATGAAGATAGTCTCCATTGCCTATACCGACGGTTTCTACTACAAACCGCGCACAGACTTCGATCTTTTGAGGAAATACAGCAAGGGGATCATCGCCCTTACGGGCTGCATCGCCGGCAAGGTGCCACAGAAGATCATAAACGACGATCCGGAAGGAGCCGAGGAGGAATTAAAGAAATTCATCGATATCTTCGGCAAAGACAACCTCTTCGTGGAAATACAGGATCACCAGATACCCGACGAGCATAAATCCAACGAAACGCTCATCAAACTGGCTGAAAAATATGGGCTTGGGCTTGTCGCTACCAACGACGCGCACTATATTGAACGTTCCGATGCCTACTACCACGATATCCTTTTATGTGTACAGACCGTTACCACCAGGGATGACCCCAAGAGGATGAAGTTCGCCAACGATGAATTCTACGTAAAGTCCCCGGAGGAGATGGCGGAACTGTTCTCCTATGTGCCCGAAGCTATAGAAAACACGAAAAAGATAGCGGACCGCTGCAATATCGACATCGTATTCAACGATTACCATCTGCCTGTATTCCCTCTGCCCGATGGAGTTACAGAAAAAGGATACCTCAGGGAGCTCTGCGAGGAGGGAATCAGGAAGAAATACAGCGAGATAACCAAAGAGATGTGGGAGAGGCTCGACTATGAGCTAGGCGTCATAGACAAAATGGGCTTCAACGCCTACTTCCTAATCGTCTGGGACTATATAAGATATGCCAAGGAGAACGGCATACCCGTCGGACCGGGCAGAGGTAGTGCTGCCGGGAGCCTTGCCAGTTACTGTCTGGATATAACGGAGATAGATCCTCTCAAGTATAACTTGATCTTTGAAAGATTTCTTAATCCGGGCCGCAAGACCATGCCGGATATCGATACCGACTTCTGCATCGACAACCGCCATAAGGTGCTTGAATATGTACAGAAGAAATACGGCGAGAAGAATGTTACACAGATAATCACTTTCGGTACCCTTGGAGCTAAAGCTGCCGTGCGAGATGTCGGGCGCAGCCTCGGCATGACCTACGGCGAGTGCGACAGGGTAGCCAAAGAGATACCGTCTCATTTGGGAACGACTATAGATTCCGCATTGGAGGAGAGCCCCGAACTCAGGAAGATGGTCGAAGAAAACGAGCAGATCGCCGAGCTGATCGATATCGCCAGGGCCCTTGAAGGTTGCCCTCGCAACTGTTCGACTCACGCCGCCGGAGTCGTTATCGCTGACCGCGATGTCTCCGATTATGTTCCGCTGTATGTAAACGACGGAAATATCGCCACACAGTACCCGATGACCACCATTGAGGAACTCGGGCTGCTGAAAATGGACTTCCTCGGATTGAGGAACCTTACGGTAATGGAAGAAACGGTAAGGAACATCCATGCCTCCACAGGTGTGACAGTGGATCTTAAAAACCTCACCTTTGATGACCCGAAGGTCTATGAACTGATCGCCAGGGGAGACACTCTGGGCGTTTTCCAGCTGGAAAGCAGCGGGATGACAGCGTTCATGCAGAACCTGCAGCCAACTTGCCTGGAAGATATCATAGCCGGTATCTCACTATACCGACCGGGTCCGATGCAGTATATCGACACTTATGTGGCAAACAAGAAGAATCCCAGTCAGGTGGCCTATCTGTGCCCCGCACTGGAGCATATACTGGATGTCACTTACGGGTGCATGGTCTACCAGGAGCAGGTCATGCAGATCGTGCGCGACCTTGCGGGCTTCTCTCTTGTAGAATCCGATGACGTTCGCCGTGCCATGAGCAAGAAAAAATACGACAAGATGGTCGCTTACCGTGAAGTGTTCGTACACGGCGACGAAGCGAACGGCATCCCGGGCTGCGTGAAGAACGGTATAGACGAAGCTGTTGCGAACAAGATATATGACGAGATGATGGATTTTGCCAGCTACGCCTTCAATAAGTCCCACGCTGCAGCCTACGCCATCATCGCTTACCAGACGGCTTTTCTAAAGGCCTATTATCCCGCCGAGTTCATATCTGCTCTGCTTACCAGCGTTATCGGCTTTGATGACAAGATTGTAAAGTATATCAGGCAGTTAAAGGCCAAAAATATTGAACTGCTCGCACCTGATGTCAATGAATCCGCTGCAAGGTTCTCCGTCGTTGACGGAAAGATCCGCTACGGCCTTGCGGCTATCAAGGGCTTGGGTGACGCAGCGGTGGATGAGATCATAACCGCGCGTAGCTTGGGTGGGACGTTCAGGGATTTTAAGGATTTCGTAGACAGGATCCCTTTTAACAGCCTTAACAAGAGGGGAGTGGAGAACCTGATCAAGAGCGGTGCCTTCGATTCGATGGGATATAAGCGCAAAGAACTCATGGAGATCTTCTCAGATTATATCGACGGTGTCATGAAACAGCGCAAGCAGCTGATCGAAGGGCAGATGAGCATGCTGGAACTGGTCTGCTCTGACGATCAGAAGATCCTTTCCTCCCTGCCGACTATAGGAACTATCCATGAGTTCGATCAGATGCAGCTCCTTAAATATGAAAAGGAAGCCCTTGGTGTATATATCTCGGGGCATCCGATGTCATCGTATTCTGAGATACTGGATAAACTGGTCAAGGTGGACTCCACGATGTTTGCATCGGGAGAAAGCGGCGAGGACAACGGGGAAGGGGAGGATTCGGAGGATGAGAGCATCGAAAAAGATGAGCAGAAGCAGACTCTCCCTGCGGACGGCACTCCGATTTATGTCGCCGGGATCGTCTCTGCGGTAAGGACATACGTCACAAAAGCAAACAAATCCATCATGGCTTTCGTGACACTTGAGGACAACTACGGAATGTTCGATGTGGTTGTATTCAACAAGCTTTATGAGAAGCGCAGCAACGTGCTGAAGAAGGATATTCCCCTGCTCATCAAGGGGTATATCAAGCGCAAGGACGAAAACAGCGTTTCCGTTGCTGCCAACGAGATATATGACCTCAACACGGACAGCGCAGTTATATCCAGACTGCGCCCGGTAAGCGATGCAGATATAGAAAAAAGGATGAAAAGAAACGGAGGGGATAATCAGCGCCACCCGTTCCCGGAAAATACAGCCCAGACCCCTAAGTATTCAGAGACTGCTTCCGTTGCTCCTGCCTCTGCGACGCTCACCTCGATCCCTGAAGGCGTAAGCGTCGTCATAACTCTGAATGATTTCGTTACCCGTAAGCTTTCAGAGATTAAAGCTCTGCTCACTGGATCTAATGGTGAGGTCCGCGTCATACTCTACGACAGACAGTCCGGCAAAAAGTATCTTGCCGACCGCTCAATGTGGATCGACAGGAACATCGAGACCTATAAAAAGCTTAAGGCGCTCATCGGCTCCGAAAATGTCAAACTGGCCTGAACGATGGAAAACGCTATTGAATAAAAGCCAAAATCCTTTATAATCTTTCTAAGGAGAAAACGATATGGCAGATGATAGACAGAGAGTCACAGTTAATATCCTAGGTGTGGATTACCAGATCATTTCCGACGATGATCCGGAAAGAGTCCAGAAGATCGCTTCGATAACAGATAAGCTGATAAAAGATACCAAACTCGCTTCCCCTATGCTTTCAACGATGGGTGCGGCCGTTCTTTCCGCGCTCAATCTCTGCGAGGAACTGTACAGGGCCAAGGAACAGGTCAACAATTACCGTGCCAGGGAGGATCTCTACGCCGACAGCGAACTGACCCAGCAGAAGCTTAACAGGGCTCTTGCACGCATTGACGAGGAGGAAAGCATAAATGCGATCCTTCAGTCCAAATATGATAAGATGGCTGATGATCTGGCGGATACGCAGGATATGCTCGATGAGTATAAGGATAAGTTCACCGCCCTCAGGACAGAGTATGAACTGAATAAGCGTACCTTGACGGAACTGCAGAGCAAATTCCTTGAGAACCAGATCGAACTGGTGAAGGCGAGAAAAACGCTTTTGGATTTTGACGACGAACAATAATAGCAAGAGGACATTATGCTGGTATTCATAAGCGGCGGGGTTAAGTGCGGAAAGAGCATGTTCGCCCAACACATCTCTCGGTTTCTGGCCGAGAGGGATAATGGCGGGCTAGTCTACGGTGCGACGATGATGCCGATGGACGATGAGGACAGAAAGCGGATCAGTCGCCATGTCGAGGACAGGTCGGGATGGGGCTTCAGGACCATTGAGGAAGGCCTGTCTTTAGCGAAACTGGCTGATCAGCTTTTCGGCGGGGAGACCGTTCTTTTCGACAGTCTTACTGCCTACGTTCAGAACAATATGTTTTTCGAAGGGGACTATCATCCGGAATTTGACGCCTCCTCATTCAAGGAGGACCTCCAGTATCTCTGTGGGAAATGCGCCAATCTGGTGGTGGTCTCTGATTATATATTCTCAGATGCCATCGTTTACGAGGATCTGACCGAACGATACAGGATGTTGCTGGGCAAGGTCCAGTGCGAATGTGCTTCAGCCGCACAGCTTGTCGCGGAGTGTTCGTATTCCAATATCAAAATATGGAAAAACGATAACAGACTTGACATCGGCAGAATAAAAGAGATGTTCTATTCAGTGAATTCATATCTGACTTACGGAGATATATGATGAAAAGCTTTATCAATGCGCTTGGGATCTTCTCCAAAATCAAGGTTAAGTATACTGACTGGGGAGAAAACGAAGGACCCGGGATGATGGTCTGTTTTCCTCTGGTTGGTCTTATCTGCGGCCTTGCTGATATCGCGGCGGCTTTTCTGCTTGATCTGACCGGGATAGACCAGGGCATAAAGGGAATGATCATGCTCTTCATTCTGTTCACTGTATGCGGATTCTTGCATATGGACGGTTTTATGGACTGTGCTGACGCGCTTCTGTCTTCAAGAGACATGGAAGGTAAGAAGAGAATATTGAAGGATTCCAACGTGGGAGCTTTCGCAGTCATCAGTGCAGGGCTTCTGTTGATTTCCGACTACGCGGCTATGAGCGTCATAACGAGCAGCTTCGATTCCGCGTTTATCCTTCTGCTCCTGGCTCCGGTAGCTTCACGCAGTATGGGAGCCCTGTTCCTGTTCGTTTTCCCTGAACTTGAAACGAGCGGTCTCCTGCATTATTTCCGCAGTGGATTCCAAAATAAACATATTGCGATATCTGCGGTTTATATTGTCGCATCCATAGGACTGGGGATCTTGGGAGGAATGAGGACATTTATCGCGCTTACAGCTGCAGCCGTGGTGACGCTGATGTTTACGATTAAAGCCAATAAGGAACTCGGAGGCATCAACGGGGATGTCATAGGAGCGTGCGTCATCATCTTCGAAGCAGTGTCATATCTGGCGAATGCCGTATTGGGAGGTATAATATGATAATCGTATTCGGAGGGGCATACCAGGGCAAAACTGATTTCGCCAAAGCCGAATTCGGACTTGCGGACAGTGACATTTTCGAATGCACCGAGGACGGCTCTCTCGACCTGGAGAAAAAGGCGGTCAGTCATCTTGAACGCTTCATATTGAAAAGGATCAGAGATGGAAAGGAAGTCTTCGGATATTTCGAGGAGATTGCAGATAAGCTGAAAGATAAGATAATCATATGTGACGATATCTGCTGCGGCGTAGTCCCGATAGAGAAGGAACAGCGTCTCTGGAGGGACAATGTTGGCAAACAAATGCAGATCTTTTGCCGCGGGGCTGACGAGGTATATCGGGTGTACTGCTCGCTGGGTGAAAGGCTGAAATGAACCTGACGCTCTATCTTATCCGGCACGGGAAAACAGAAGCCTCCCTTAAAAGGCAGTACTGTGGAGCCACCGACATTCCGCTCTGCGAAGAAGGGATCGCCGAAATAAGGGAATTCATCGCTTCCGGCATTTATAACGGGATTCAGGCAGACAGATACTACACATCGGGCTTAAAACGCGCAGACGAGACACTCAGCCTGATATATGGGGATGTTCCTCTAACTGTGATAACGAAGCTGGCAGAGATGAATTTCGGAAGGTTCGAAATGCATACACATGACGAACTGGACGCATCCGGTGATAAGGATTATCAGGAATTTCTTAACGACACCACCGGTGACTTCGTGTTCCCCGGTTCTGGAGGAGAAAGCGCCAATTCCTTTTATGAGAGAGTGGATGAAGGCTATGCCGAGCTGCTGAACGACATGGAATCATACGGAGCGGACAGCGCCCTTCTTGTTGCGCATGGAGGATCGATTACACGCTTTATCCAGAAATACACAGATGTCGAGAACTTCTACGATGCACAGCCGTTACAGGGCAGAGGCTTCAGGATAAGGCTTGTATTTGAAAACGGCGAGATCAAGGTATTGGAAAAAGAAAAAATATGACAGGTGACTATAAAAGCGGTTTTTATTTTGAAAGCCGCTTTTATAATCACCTGTATTGAAGTACGTCAGTCTTCATACGCACCTATTTTTTATAAATATACCACTTGCATCTATCTATCACGTATTTCAATGTAAAACGGCACTCTACCGCATTTACTTCTCCCATGCAGTCGAATATATATGCCGCTACTCCAGCAGTGTTTGCCCTGTAAGCTGAAATCACAGATGAGATCTTAACCACTGTTTCTGACACGCGGAACCGTATCGGTACCGGGTATTCGTTCATTCCGAAATGTGCTATCACTTCTATCGGTTTATTAAGAATTTTCATATCAAATCACAGCGCGGAATGCATATGCGGAAAATACTGGGTATCACCTGTACCCCCTTTAACACATCTCATTCCGCTGTCCACGAAGCCTCCCCGCATTATTATGCTGTTGCCGTATTCCCTCCTCAGCCTGTCGATCACTGGGTCTATCCTGTCGAACTTATCCTCCTCATGAATAAAAGTCAGCTGTTTGTTCTCGTCCTTTATGAGCCCGCTGGTATAAACGCCGATCGCCCTTATCGGACAGCCGTTCCACAGCTTGCCGAATAAGTCTTTTGCGAATCCGTAGATTGTCTGCGTGCACTGGGTGCAGTATGGGAGCTTTTCGCTTTTCAGGTAATGCCTGAAATGACTGTCCTTTATCATTATTCCGATTACCCCTGCCTGCATTCCGTGCTCCCTGAGCCGCTTGCCCACCATCTCGCACAGGGACAGCATCATCAGATGTGCGCTCTTCTCGTCACTGATATCGTATGGTATCGTTGAGGAGTTTCCGATGCTCTTCGGTAAATGCTCATGGGGGTGCACATGACTTTCGTCGATCCCGTTGGCATAGTTATAAAGCATAGTGCCTCGGGATGGTTTGAAATGCTTTATCAGATAATCCTTACCGGCACATGCCAGATCCCCGATCGTATTAATTCCGAGTTGCTTAAGCTGGAAAGATGTGCTGGGACCTGACATGAACAGCTCCTCAATGGGAAGCGGCCACATCTTGTCCTCTATCTCTTCAGGATAAAGTGTGTGGGTCATATCCGGTTTTTTGAGCTCCGAAGCCATTTTGGCTAGCAACTTGTTTGTCGATATGCCCACGTTCACTGTATAGCCGAAGCGTAAAAAAACTTCATGTCTGATCCAGTCTCCGGTCTTTACCGGGTCTGCATCGAGCCCGTTAACACCCGTAACATCGATAAAGCATTCATCCACGGAATACTGTTCGACGAAAGGTGTGATTTCCTGCAGAAAACCTACAAACGCTGCGCTGGCTTTGTTGTATAGTTCATGATTCGGCGGCACAACGGTCAGGCGCGGACATTTGTTCATCGCTTCTTTTACCGTGTCTCCTGTCCTGATGCCGTATTTCTTGGCGGGCACTGATTTGGCAAGCACGATGCCTCTGCGCTTTTTCGAATCTCCTCCAACGATACTCGGAATATCTCTGAGGTCAGGCCCGTTGCCTGCGGATCCGTAGCTGGCACGGTAGGCTGCTTCCCAGCTCAGAAAAGCGCTGTTGACATCGATTAGCATTATGGTTCTGTTGTTTTCCTTGTCTTTTATCGAACTCATGTTCTAATTATATCTGCTTAATCTGGATAATCAAGCGGAATATCCGGGTTTATACTGACAAGTAACGCAGTTCCGCCACTGATGAGTTCAGATAGAGCTGCAGCACACTGTATGCGACTTACGGTCCGCAGAAATGCGGAAAATATTATTATACAAAATCTGCGTGATATCATTTGTCATTTCATTCGTTTGCTTACTGATCAGAACGCAGATATTGATTCTTTTGGATATTAAAGGCTTTTGTTTCACTAAGCCTATTTCTGACCTTTCACTACTTCGTTGTATTCGCTTATTATTCCTGCATTATTTCTGTATAAGTTTTGCTAAAAAAAGGGAATACGCTATAATGTAACCAAATCGGATTTGTTAAGGAGGAGTGAATTGACAAAGTACGTTTATCTTTTTAGTGAAGGAAACGCTTCAATGAAAAATCTACTTGGTGGAAAGGGCGCCGGCCTTGCGGAAATGACCAATATAGGTCTTCCGGTACCGCCGGGAATAACCATTACCACTGAGGCGTGCACCGATTACTACGTCAATGGAGAAGTGATCTCTGATGAGATCCTTTCACAGATCAAAGAGTACATGAAAAAACTGGAAGACGTCACAGGCAAGACGTTCGGTGGCAGCGAAAATCCGCTGCTGGTATCCGTCCGGTCAGGCGCTAGAGTCTCCATGCCGGGTATGATGGATACCATCCTGAACCTTGGCCTCAACGACGACACTGTTGCCGCTATCGCCAATCTGACGGAAAATGAACGCTTCGCTTACGACAGCTACAGACGTTTCATAATGATGTTTTCCGACGTCGCTATAGGAATCGATCGCGCTCTGTTTGACAACGAACTCGACAAGATCAAGGAAGAAAAACACTATTCTAACGATACATTCCTTACTGCTGAAGATCTCAAGGGGCTGGTCGAGACTTACAAGAAGATATTCAAGGACAATATGGGCTACGATTTCCCGACCGATCCCAGCGTTCAGCTGAAGATCGCCGTGGAAGCGATTTTCAAATCATGGAATAACCCGAGGGCAATCACTTACAGAAAGCTTAATAAGATTCCTTCAGACTGGGGCACAGCCGTTAATATTCAGTCTATGGTCTATGGAAATATGGGTAATGATTCCGGTACCGGCGTAGCTTTCACAAGGAGCCCATCCACAGGAGAAAACACCGTTTACGGTGAATACCTGATCAATGCCCAGGGAGAGGATGTCGTCGCCGGCATACGTACGCCTGAAGACATCTCGCGCCTGAAGGAAGATATGCCCGAGATCTACGACGAATTCGTCAATATCTGCAAGATACTTGAAAACCATTATAAAGACATGCAGGATATGGAGTTCACGATCGAGAACGGGAAGCTCTACATGCTGCAGACCAGAACGGGAAAGAGAACCGCTCAGGCAGCTCTGCATGTGGCCGTCAGCATGGTAGAGGAAGGGCTTATCGATAAGGAGACAGCTCTGCTTCGTGTTGATGCCGATTCCCTTTCGCAGCTCATGCATCCGACATTTGACGGAAAGGCTCTGGACGAGACAGCTCCCACCGCCACCGGACTTCCTGCTTCCCCCGGAGCCGCTGTCGGCCGTGTATATTTCACTGCCGATGACGCGACAAAGCATGCAAAGAGCGGCGAAGACGTGATCCTCGTTCGCAGGGAAACGTCCCCCGAAGATATTGAAGGAATGAACTCCGCTGTGGGCATCCTCACAGCGAGAGGCGGAATGACCTCCCATGCCGCAGTCGTTGCCAGAGGAATGGGCAAGTGCTGTGTTGCAGGCTGCTCGGAGATAGCCGTATACGAAAATGAAAAATACTTTGAAGTCAAGGGACAGAAAGTCGTCGAAGGAGATTATATATCCATAGACGGTTCTACCGGAAACGTATATATCGGACAGATTCCCACGGCTGAAGCCGGTCTCACAGGCGATTTTGCGACTGTCATGGAATGGGCTGATGAGGTAAGAAGGCTCGGAGTCAGAGCCAATGCCGATACCCCGAAGGATACCAGGACCGCTCTAAATTTCGGAGCCGAAGGCATAGGCCTGTGCCGCACTGAGCATATGTTCTTCGAGGCTTCCAGAATCCTTGAAGTGCGCAAGATGATCTGTGCCGACAATACGGCTTCCCGCAAGGCTGCTCTTGAAAACATACTTCCCATGCAGAAGCAGGATTTCGTCCAGATGTTTATCGCCATGGAAGGCAAACCCGTCACCATCCGCCTGCTGGATCCCCCTCTCCATGAGTTCCTCCCCAAGACCGAAAAAGAGATCAAGGAGATCGCAGATCAGCTCGGAATTACGGAAAAGCACCTTAACGACATAATCGTCGAACTTAGCGAAGTCAACCCGATGCTCGGAATCAGAGGCTGCCGTCTTCCGATACTCTATCCGGAGATCGCCGAGATGCAGACCAAGGCCATCCTTTACGCTGCCCTGGAGGTCGCCGATCAGGGAATCGAGGTCCATCCCGAGATAATGGTGCCTCTCGCAGGCAACAAGAACGAGCTGGATTACGTTTACGATATCATCAACGCTACCGCTGAAGAGGTATTCAAGGAAAAGGGCAAGAAGATCAAATATACTCTCGGAACGATGATCGAGATCCCGAGGGCAGCCCTTATCAGCGGCACCCTCGCCGAATCCGCTGATTTCTTCTCCTTCGGAACCAATGACCTTACTCAGATGGGACTTGGCCTGTCCAGAGACGATACCGGCAAACTGATCAATGAATATATCGATAAGCACGTTTACGCCACCGACCCGTTCCAGTCGATCGATACCGAAGGCGTAGGACGTCTGGTTTCCATCTCCGTTGAGGAAGGAAGAAGAACGAAACCCTCCCTCCACTGCGGAGTATGCGGAGAACATGGAGGAGATCCCTCTTCCATCTACTTCTTCGATAAGGTCGGTCTGGACTACGTGTCCTGCTCACCCTACAGGGTTCCGACTGCCCGTTTGGCAGCTGCTCAGGCTGTGCTTATCAATAAAGAACAGCAGTAATGTTCAATATAGTCCTTTACACGCCGCAGATCCCGCAGAATACGGGCAATATTGCCCGTACCTGCGCTGTGACGGGCAGCGTACTGCATCTCATTAGGCCGTACGGGTTCATTATCTCTGATAAATTCGTTAAGCGGGCCGGACTGGATTACTGGGACGACCTGTCCATCTATGAATACTCGGACTTTGATGAATTCATGGAGAAGAACGGCGATAAGAACATCTGGCTGTTTACAAGTAAGGGACATAAATTCTATCATGAAGCATCCTATAACGACGGGGACTTTCTCCTTTTCGGCAGTGAAACGGCGGGAGTTCCCGAAACTGTCCATAGAGCATTTTCAGAACGAGAAGTAAAGCTTCCCATGGCTGAGGGAGAAAGGTGCCTTAACCTGGCCAACTGCGTATGTGCTGCTGTTTACGAAGCACTTCGACAGACAGGTTTTAAAGGAATGGTATGAAATCAGATAACAAAAAAGCGGACATAATCATCATCGGTGCAGGCCCTGCAGGATTATCTGCCGCCCTTTACGCCTCTAGAGGATTGAGGAGGACGTTGGTTTTTGAAAGATCTGCAGTGGGAGGGCTCATCACTCAGACCACCGAAATCGATAATTACCCGGGCAGCCCTGAAGGTTCCACAGGAAGCTCCCTTACTGAAAGGATGAGGGAACAGGCTATATCTCTCGGAACGGAGATAGTGTCCGAAGAAGTCTCTTTGCTCAGAAAGCAGGGAGAGGACTTTATTGTAACTGCGGAAAGCGGTGAATATTATTCTCAGACTGTCATCATCGCTTCGGGTACAACACCCCGTCTGCTCGGTATTCCTGGGGAGACTGAACTCAGGGGAAGGGGAGTATCCTACTGCGCAACCTGCGACGCCGCTTTTTTCAAAGGCAGAAATATATCTGTTATCGGCGGAGGAGATTCAGCGATCAAAGAGGCGGATTATCTGACTGGTTTTGTCAAAACGCTGAAGGTGTATGTACGTTCCTCTTCATCCAAAGCGGAAGCGTCTCTGCTGAGATCCCTTGAAGCGAAAGATAACGCCGAGATTATCTATAACACCGAAGCAACGTCTATCAACGGCAAATTCTTCGTTGAATCAATTACGCTGAAAGACAGACTGTCTGGAGAGACTCGTACGGAAAAGACCGACGGAGTATTCATTTTCGCGGGTTTTACACCGGACACGGAACCCTTCAAAGACTGTGTGGAAACAAACAAACAGGGGTATATTATTACCGACAGCTCGATGAGGACTTCTCAAAAGGGCCTGTTTGCTGCGGGAGATGTTCGAGTCAAACCGCTCAGACAGGTTATTACTGCCGCTTCCGATGGGGCAATAGCTGCCTACACAGCCGATGAATTTCTTAGGAGTGGTGAATGGAAGTGAAAATGAAACGTATTCTTTGCGTAGCATGTATATTGGTTCTGTGCTTCTCTCTCGTTTCATGCTCTGATTCTCCAGCGGACGTTCTTTTCGTTTATAACGGACAGCTCGATGACGGATATCTGAATCAGGATGCTTACGTTTCTCTCGGCAAAAGCTGTACCAGTTACGGCTTTCATTTGAAGACAATGCGTTTTGATAACGCTCTTAATCCCGAGATCGGACTGACCAATCTGCTGGCAACAGATCCGGGACTGGTTATTTTCTGCGGTGCGGAATTCGAAAACACTGCTCTGGCTTTTTCACGCAACTATCCGCTTAACAATTTCGTTATCATCGGTGCAAACGGTGACGGTGATCTGGACGGGGTACAGGATGTGCAAAACCTGTACAGCATCATGTTCAAACGGCAGGAGGCCGGTTTTTTCTCAGGCTTATATGCTGCGTCTCTTTCACCTGAAAAAGTATGTTTTGTTGGCAAAGATGAGTATCTATCCTACATAGAATATGAGGCGGGATTCACTGCCGGCATCAAGTCCATCGATCAGGGGATCAATATCTCAAAATACTACAGAAAGAATGAGAAGGATGACGCTGTAGCCTCAGCCGCGCTGAGAGAAGCTTGCGAAGGAGCCCAGATAATCTACACGATAGACGATGCGGATTATATCTACGATCTGGCCAAGCAGCTCGGTATCCCTGTTATCGGCGCGGTATGGGATTCCAGAAAAGGTCAGGATGACGGCATGATATTCTGTGTGAAAGAGGATATCGGCAAAGCCATGACCATCATGATGGACGATTATTACAACGGGCGCATGAAAGGTATGATAAGACGGTTTGGCTGCGATGAAGAGATTTTCACCATCGTCGCGGAAGAGAGCAGTCCGGATATCGAAAAAACTATCGAGCTCTGGAAATCCATGATAATCAACAGGATCATCACCGTTCCTTCCACCCGCACGGAAGCTGCCAGATATATCTCACCGCTAAACTATTGAGGAGAATCAACACATTGAAAGACAAGATTAATATCTCCCTTTCCAACAGGCACATCCATTTGCGCCAGAAAGATGCCGACACGTTGTTCGGTAACGGTTATGAATTCAGGGTCCGCAACGAGCTTTCCCAGCCGGGACAGTACGCCTGTGATGAGACGGTGACTATTTCCGGCCCTAAAGGGTCGATAGAACGGGTGCGCATCCTTGGACCATTGAGGAGCGAAACACAGGTTGAGGTCCTTACTTCGGATTGCTATAAATTGGGCATACAGCCTGTATACCGTGTCTCCGGCGATCTGAACGGCAGCGCCTCCCTCACGGTGACGGGTCCCTGCGGAAGCGTAGAGCTTGCAGAGGGAGTAATCGTCGCATTGCGCCATATCCATATGAATCCTTCGCAGGCAGAGGAGTACGGTCTGAAGGATAAGGATATCGTCTCCGTGAAAGTCCCCGGGGACAGAGGCCTTGTATTCGATAACGTTCTCGTCAGGGTGACAAAATCCGGCAACACCGATTTCCATGTCGATACCGAGGAGGGCAACGCCGCCGGGGCATATAATTCATTAGAGTGTATAATCATTAGGTGATATTTTCATTTTTCCCGACATCCGGCGCATTAGCGCCGGATGTTTTTGCATTTTATAAATTGTATATACACTTTATAAAATACATGCTATAATATGACTGAGGTCAATATGGGTATATTATCTGCTTTTTTGGGCACACCGGATCCGATTGCCTTCAACATATTCGGATATAGCATCAGGTGGTATGCGATAATGCTTACCTGCGGTATTTTGGCAGGCTTTTTTCTGGTATTGATCAGAGGGAAAAAGAGCGGTCTGTCAGAGGATGATACTTACGATGTATTCCTGTATGTGGTCCCGCTGGCCGTGTTCGGAGCAAGATTGTACTACGTTCTGTTCGAGCTGGATTACTATCTTGATCATCCGGCGGATATCCTGGCAGTATGGAAAGGAGGGCTGGCTATCCATGGTGCAATACTGTTTGGCGCTTTGGGAGTCTTCCTTGCCTGCCGTAAAAAGAAGATCCAGTTCTTTAAGCTCGCAGATCTGGTGATTCCGGGAGTTGCATTGGGCCAGGCGATCGGCAGATGGGGAAATTACTTCAATATGGAGGCTCACGGCACGGAAACGACGTTGCCCTGGGCGATAAAGGTATTCGAAAACGGACAGTGGATGACTGTTCATCCGACATTCCTCTATGAATCCATCTGGGATCTTGTGATATGTCTGGTGCTCATATTCGTTGTGGCGCCTAAATCGAAATACCATGGCCGGGTCACTGCGTGGTACTTCATCCTTTATTCTGTTGGAAGATTCTTTATAGAAGGTCTTCGGACTGACAGTCTCTACATTTTCGGGCTCAGGACGGCGCGTGTGGTATCCATCCTTCTCTTTGTCTGCGGAACTGTATTTATCCTCTTGCAGCGCAGATTCAAGTTTCTGCCTATAAGACAGGAAGAAGCAGGTACCACGGAGAGCTGATGAAAAAAAAGCGCCTTGATGTGGCCCTATTTGAGAAGGGTCTTGCGGAAAGCCGCGAAAAGGCAAAAGCCCTGATTATGGAAGGTTCTGTCTTTATCGGCGGTGTGAAATGCGACAAACCAGGTATGCAGGTGTCAGAGGCCGCGGATATAACCTTAAAAGATACAGGATGTCCATACGTTAGCAGGGGAGGCTATAAGCTTGAAAAAGCGCTCGATGTCTTTGATATCGACCCAAAAGATTATATAGCAATGGATATAGGCGCCTCCACGGGAGGTTTCACAGATTGCCTGCTCCAGCATGGAGCACAGAAAGTCTATTCAATAGACGTGGGGACCAACCAGCTTGCGTACAAGCTCAGGACGGATGAGCGTGTCGTGGTTTTTGAGAAGAGCAATTTCCGCTATTTCTCTCCTGAGAACGTTACTGACAAGATCGACGTCGCCGTCATGGACGTTTCCTTTATTTCCATCACCAAACTGACGGAAAACCTGAAGAATTTCACCGAGGACCGCACCGATTTCGTTTTCCTCATCAAGCCGCAGTTCGAATCCGGCAGAGAGGAGGTCGGAAAGAACGGGGTAATAACCGACAGGACGATCCATATAAAGACTCTTCACACCGTTATTGGGGAACTTGATCGCCAGGGCTATTATCTCAGAGCACTGGACTATTCCCCTATAAAAGGGCCAAAAGGCAATATAGAGTACATCAGCCGCTTCTCATTCCTTGAAGAATTCAAGGCAGGGAATACTGATGAAATGATAAAAGAAACTGTGGAAAAGGCGTACACGGAACTGAGATGAAAAGAGCACTTCTGTTTGTTAACGATACTAAGCCTGATGCGGTCAGCGATTTCGAAAAAGCAGATGATTACCTGAAACATCTGGGATGGGAAACAACGCGCATACCGGTCAATGAGCCGGAAGGTGAATATGATTTCGGGCTCGCTTTCGGAGGGGACGGTACTTTCCTTTGGGCTGCGGATATATTCTCATCTCTCGGTCTTCCGATGGCAGGCATCAATACCGGTCATCTTGGCTTCCTCACTACTATCGATTCTTCCGAGATCGAGGAGAGTATAGATAGGATCCTCGCAGGGGATTATGTGCCAGAGGAGTGCATGATGCTCGATGTATACGATCAGGTCAGCGGTGAGTATATGGGCAAAGCCCTGAACGACGTCGTTTTCAAGAATAAGATGGAGCATAACGTCGGGCGGTTCTCGATCAGCGTTGACGGAATGAAAATTTATGAGATTAGCGCTGACGGGGTCATCATTTCCGCACCTACGGGATCAACGGCTTATGTGCTCTCCATGGGCGGGCCGATCGTTGATACTACCTGCCGCCTGATAATAATCCAGCCTATAGCGGCTCATACTCTCAATTCCAGAGCCGTGGTTATAAATGAAAACGATGAGGTGAGCGTTGGATTTGACGAAAGGCTTACGTCAATCAGCCGGGACGGACGGCTCATCGAACCGTCAAACGGCATATACACGATTAAAAAGAGCAAATCAGTTACTAAGGTAATGCGTTTTCAGGACTACAATTTCTATAAAATAGTTAGTGAAAAACTGAGCAGAGGTTAAAGATGAAAAACGAAAGACAAGCGGTCATTTTAAAGCTTATCGCGGAAAAGGAGATACACACGCAGGAGGAGCTCACAGAGAGGCTCAGCGAAGAAGGCATCAATGTCACCCAGGCTACCGTGTCCCGTGATATTCGGGAACTGAAGCTGCTGAAGATCAGGAGCGACAACGGGACTTATAAATACTCCGCTCCCGGACCTAACGACGATATATTCGATGAAAGGCTTGTCGATATCTTCAAAAAAGTAGTCATCAAAATACAGTATGTTGGCTATATTATCTGCATCCAGACCGTGCGCGGAATGGCGAACGCAGCGGCTGTTTCTATTGATGCGTCCCTTTCAGGAGATATCATCGGCAGCGTTGCCGGAGATGATACGATATTTGTTCTAGTGGAATCAGAGGACAAGGCTTCTGAGCTTGTAAAGGAATTCAGGAGGATCCTTAACCGGCAGTAAAGAAAATGCTTGCAGATCTTGAAGTCAGAAACTATGCGATAATCGACAACACCGAAATCAGCTTTGAAAGTGGCTTCAACGCTATCACCGGCGAGACCGGAGCAGGCAAATCCCTTCTCGTGGATGCCCTTTCTCTGGCCCTGGGCTACAGATCAAGCGCTTCAGCTATCCGCACGGGGGAAAACAAAGCCTCAGTGAAGGCTTTGTTTTATATTCCTTCGATGCCCGATAAGCTGAAAGCCATCCTGGACGACAATGCGGTCGACTTCGATGACGGCTCGCTCCTATTGTTCAGGGAAATATATGCCAACGGACGGAACGTCTGCAAAGTCAATTCATCGGTGGTCAGCGTAAACACCTTAAGAGAAATCGGATTGATGCTCGTTGATATCCACGGACAGCACGAGCACCAAAAGCTTCTTGACCCCTCAACGCACTTAAGTATACTTGATAGTTTTGCCGGGGCTGAGATTGCAGAAACAAAAGAAAAAGTCGCCGTGTTGTTTGCCGAAATGAAAGACAGGGAAAGGCGTCAGAAGGAACTGAAGGCACTTGCTGCCGATGCGGTCGAAAAGCGCGATGAGTATTCCGCCATCAGGGATGAGATAGGCAATGCGAAGCTCGAACCTTACGAGGATGAAAAGCTTGAAAAGCGGGAAAAACTGATGATGAACAGCGAAAAGCTTTTCGGCTACATCGATGGTGCCTACAGTCTTCTTTACGGTGCGCAGAGAAGCGTATCTGAAACACTCGCTGAAGCCAGAGACATGACTGCGGATGCTTCGGAGATCGATGAGTCTTTGAAGGGTGCTGCGGAATCACTTTCACAGGCTGCATATTCTGTCGAGGACGCTGTAATGACCATCAGGGATTACCGGGAGAATATCGAATTCGATCCCGATGAACTGGAGAACATCCATGCCCGCCTCAGCCTTATAAACAGACTGAAGAGAAAATACGGTGAGACCATCCAAGATATACTCAGCTATTACGACGAGATCCAAGCCAAGCTCGGCGATACCGACAATATAAGTGAAAAAGTCAAAGAGGCTGAATCGACTTACAAAGCGGCCCTTAAAGCGTATTCCGATGAAGCTGATATCCTTTATGAAAAAAGGCAGAAAGCGGCTCGGATGCTCTCTGAAGGGCTCTGCCGTGAGCTTAAAGACCTCGCGATGCCTAACACCGCTTTTGAAGTCAGGTTTACACCGCTTGACGTAAACCGCTATAGTGCAGATGGAAAGGAAACGGCAGAATTCTATATTTCCGCAAATGCGGGTCAGGCTCTCAAGCCACTGTCCAGATCCGCCTCCGGCGGAGAGATCTCACGCATAATGCTCGCATTGAAGACCATATTGGCTGGAGCGGACGATACCCCTACGCTTATTTTTGACGAAATCGATACCGGCATCAGCGGCAGAACAGCACAGATGGCCGCTGAAAAAATAGCACGTCTGAGCTGTGCACACCAGGTCATCTGCATCACACATCTGTCACAGCTGGCTAGTATGGCAGGCAACCATATCAGGATTAGTAAATCGGTAAGAAACGGAATGACTTTCACAGGAGTAAGTACACTGGATGAGAATGCCCGTGTGGAAGAGATCTCACGCATTCTCGGGGGGGTCACCATTGATGAGGTCACCGAGGCGCATGCACGTCAATTGTTGGAACAGGCAAAGAAATTCAGAGATGACCTTGCTGAGGAAAAATGAAATCCCCTGCATGGATCACCAGATATACATATGAAAAAAGCACATGACAAAGAATGAGTCATGTGCTTTTTTCATATATGTTCTATGTATTATAAATGACTTCCATTTCTTCGAACAGCGAAGGGTCTTGGTAGTTCTTTATTTTCTCTCCGCGAGGATCTTCTGCAGTTCGTCCATGAAGGTATTGACGTCCTTGAATTGACGGTACACAGAGGCAAAACGCACGTAGGCAACATCGTCAACATCCTTCAAGTGACGCATGACAGCTTCTCCGATGTCTGTGGAAAGCACCTCACCAGCGCTGGTCTCGAAAAGCTCGTTTTCTATCTCGGTAACGATCTCCTCAATCTGATCTATAGAGACAGGTCTTTTCTCACAGGCCTTCATTATACCCTTGATTATTTTAGATCTGTCATACTCTTCGCGGGTGGAATCCCGTTTTACGACCATCATCGATACGGAAACGGCACGTTCATAGGTGGTAAAACGAAACTTGCACTCGGTGCATTCTCTTCTTCTTCGTATTGCGTTGTAATTGTCAAAGGGTCTGGAGTCCAGCACCCTGCTTTCCACGCATCCGCATTTTGGGCATTTCATGACCCTATTATAGGCTTTTGATTGGTCCAGTTCAATGAGAATTCTGAAGCAATCATCGCATTAATTGCATCATGAAGAACCTCTTTCCACACATCTTGTCATCGGAAATGACGCAATAATGTGCCTAGCCGAAAAGGTTTATTTGATGGACGAAAACAGGCGCGAATCAGTTTACATTTACGGAACCGGAAAACAAAATGATAAATTTCATTATTTTTATGTTGTGTATCGGAGCGATTTATATTACAATATCAATGTTGATGATGCTGTAGCTCAGCTGGAAGAGCGCTACCCTGACACGGTAGAGGTCATCGGTTCAAGCCCGGTTAGCATCACCATTTTTTTTTGACTCTGAACAGCGAATATTGATTTTGTGTTTTCGATGCTATCCTGTTTTCTGAATAAAACAGATATTACATTCCACTCAGAGACACTGTGAAAATGAATGGCTCTTTTCCGTATGTTCGTTTACTTACTTATTCCATGCATGCTATAATGGCTCTAAACTAATGATCCTTAAGGAGCGGCTATGGAAAAGAAGATGAACGTTGGTATTATGTTCGGAGGACGCAGCGGGGAACATGAGGTCTCCCTTTCTTCATCCTACAATGTGATCAACGCGATAGACAGAAACAAATTCGATCTCACTCTTATCGGCATCACGAGAGAAGGCAGATGGAGCATATATACGGGTGATGTGGAAAAGATAAAGGAAGACACTTGGGAACAGGATCCCAACAACCGCTGGGATTTCTCTTTGTTCAGCGATAATGATTTCAACGCCTGCGATATATTCTTCCCTGTCATGCACGGAACATTCAGTGAAGACGGTACACTTCAGGGCCTCTTCGAAATGCTGGATAAACCGTATGTTGGTTGCGGTGTGCTGGCTTCTTCGGCGGCGATGGATAAATGCGTGTTCAAAGTCATAATGCAGTCAGAGCATATCCCGGTCGCGAAAGGACTGACGCTTTATAAGAGCGCGATACTGAAAGACATTGAGATCCAGTGCGATGAGGCCGAGAAAGAATTCGATTATCCTATCTTCGTCAAACCCGCCAATATGGGTTCAAGCGTAGGGATTTCAAAAGCGCATAATAGGAGCGAGCTTAAGGATGCGCTCAGGGAAGCAATCAAGTATGATACCAAGCTCCTTCTTGAGGAATTCATTGACGGTCGCGAGATAGAGATAGCCGCTCTCGGCAATGAAGACGTGCAGATATCATATCCCGGATGGATCAAACCCTGCCATGAGTTCTATGATTACGAAGCAAAGTACCTCTCAGGAGATGATTCCGAAGTCGTCATTCCGGCTCCGATACCGGAAGAAAAGGTGGAAGAGATCAGGCACTATGCCAAGAAAGCGTACATTGCGATAGGAGGCAGCGGCCTGTCTCGTATAGATTTCTTCCTCACCAACAGCGATAACAAGGTTATCCTGAACGAGATCAACACCATGCCCGGATTCACAAATATCAGTATGTATCCAAAGCTTTGGGATTACTGCGGTGTCAGTTATCCGGACCTCATCGAAAAACTGATTGATCTTGGACTGGATAGGTACAGAGTAAGAAAGGAACTGCTTTTCAAAAAACAGTAATACAATGAGCGGAAAACTTGCATTAGAGGATTATCTTTCCCAAAAAGTGGGACATGTCCTGAGAATCATAGCCGAGGAAGACGGAGTGGATCTGCCCGCCGACTTCAGGGCTGTCATGGAGACTCCTAAGGATGAAAAGAACGGTGATATTTCATGCAACGCCGCCATGCAGCTTGCGAAAGTCTTCAGGGCAAACCCCAGGACCCTCGCAGAGCGTATTATCGAGAATCTTGGCATTGCAGATGAATATGTCGAAAGGATTGAGACTGCCGGTCCTGGATTTATCAATTTCTATATTTCCAGAGAATGGTATCTTAAGGAATTAAAGACCATCCTTGATGAAAAGACCGATTACGGAAGTATTGTCCCCGAAAAGGCGAAGACTATCGACGTTGAATACGTAAGCGCAAATCCCACCGGTCCTCCGCACATAGGCAATGCCAGGGGAGGCGTGATCGGAGACGTGCTGGCCAATGTATATGCCAAATTAGGATGGAAGGTTACGAAGGAATTCTATCTCAATGATTACGGCAACCAGATAAAGAAATTCGGTGAATCACTGATGGCTCGTTTCCGTCAGATATCGGATCCCGAATTCCCTTTCCCCGAGGATGGCTATCGAGGAAAAGATATTACGGAACTGGCTGAGAAATTCGCAGGTGATCATCCGGAAACTTCAGAGTTAAAGGATGAGGAGCTTGCTGACACGCTATCAGCTTACGGGCTGAAAGCGAATGTCGCCAATATGCATGACGTTCTGGACAGATACGGCATTCACTATGACGTATGGTTCCCCGAATCAGACCTGCATAAATCAGGGGCTGTTGATCGTGCTGTTGAACTTCTTCGGAGCAATGGTGCAGTATACGAGAAGGACGGTGCTGTATGGTTCAAGGCCACGGATTATGACTGTGATAAGGACGAGGTGCTAATTCGCGCTAATGGGATACCGACATATTTTGCATCCGATATCGCATACCATCTCAACAAGCTTTCGGAAAGACATTTCGACCTGGCTGTCAATGTCTGGGGCGCGGATCACCACGGCCACGTGCACAGGCTCAAGATGGCTATGAAAGCCTGCGGCATCGACCCGGACAGGCTGCAGGTCGTGCTCATGCAGCTGGTCCATCTGGTAAGAGGCTCCGAAACAGTGAAGATGTCCAAAAGAAGGGGAGACGCAGTCAGCCTGGAAGAGTTTTTGGGAGAGGTTCCGCTGGACGCAGTCCGCTATCTCTTCAATACCACAAATCCAAACAG
This sequence comes from Eubacteriales bacterium, assembly GCA_024685545.1. Lineage (GTDB taxonomy): Bacteria > Bacillota > Clostridia > Eubacteriales > Anaerofustaceae > JAAYHF01. Next base: position 82,226 of record JAIKVR010000082.1, read on the forward strand.
CCATCTTGTTTTGGATCTGGATATGGCTATAAAAACTTCTCTGGAAAACCCGGTATTTTACGTTCAGTATGCACATGCACGTATATGTTCAATATTGTGCAACGTAAAGCGGGAAGATGGAAATGCGGATTACGGCAAACTGACCGATAGGACGGAACTGGCACTTATCAAGCAGATGACGACTTATTCTACGGCAATCCTCAACGCGGCGGAAGAATTCGATCCTTCAAAGATAACCAAGTTCGTTTATGATCTGGCAAACGTTTTCCACAGCTTCTATAACGCTTGCCGTGTGGCAAATGATGACCCGGCTCTGACCAATGCGCGTCTGGATCTCTGCATGGCAGTCAGATTCGTACTAGAAAGCGCCCTCTGCCTTCTGGGTGTCAGTGCGCCTGAAGAAATGTAACATATTATTCAAGACCGCGGAGGCTGATCCTCCGCGGTCTTTATGTTTTTGATCCATTTTTTTCCGGCTCCATGCCGTTGCTTGCGTATTCTATAATTACCATGCTTTGCCAAGCGCCAGGGTCCGGGCTGCCCACAGTGCACCGTTCTCCATGCATTCCGCAATCGTTGCTCCTTCCAGTGAAGCGCACAGGAATCCTGCGATATAAGAGTCACCTGCACCGAGCGTATCTTTTACCGGCTCCTTGCATGGCACTATGCCGAATCTGATGAACCGTTCACCGTTAAATGCCAGACTCCCTTTATCGCCAAGCGTAACCACCGCGGTACAGCATCCCTGAGATACGATCTCCTTGAGATAATCCCTTATATACTCGTCGTCTTCCTTGTATGAAAAAAACGCATAGGTCAAGCTTCGGCTGACGGTCTTTACCATGGGGTCGTCAAGTTTGTCTGCAAAATCGAAAGCTATTAGAGAGCCGGTGTCCTTGAGTGAGACGATGTCCTTTTCCATTCTGCCCCAGATGCCGCTGACGATGATCTCGTAAGATGCCATGAACTCTTTGTCGGCTTCGCTTAATGTGAAATGAGCGGTCACTCCTTCGTCATAATCTCCGAAAACCCTTTCTCCGTTAACTCTGGTCACGTGCGTCATCGCCGTGCTTCCGGGCAATGTGTACATATGGGATAGATCTACTTTTTTAGAACCCAGTATCCTCTTGAAGCCCTCTCCGTATTCGTCATCTCCGACAGCTCCTATATATGTTGTCTGATAGCCTGCTTTTGACGCGTTAACTGCAACATTTACCGGGTTCCCGCCGAAATATGCTTCCCCTGTCTCATCATAATAATCTATGCAGTTGTCGCCTGCACACGCCAGTCCTTTGATCTTCATTTTTCTCCCCTTTTGATTATTCTATTATTAGCCGGCAACTAAAGCAAGAATCCCTGCTCTTACGGGAAAGAAAAAAGGGTCAGAGATTGACACAGGATTCAAAAAAGGCTAAAATTACGAAGATAATTATTACTGTTTAAGGAGCGGTCATGAATATTTGGCACGAAATCGATAAAGATCGAATTAAACCGGATGATTTTATTGCATTCATCGAAATCCCGAAAGGAAGCAGGAAAAAGTACGAGCTTGATAAGGATACTGGTCTCGTGATCCTCGACAGAATTCTCTATACCTCCACGGTATATCCAGCGAACTACGGTCTTATACCTCTGACATACGGCGGAGATAATGATCCGCTGGATGTATTGGTCCTCTGCAGTGAACCTCTCGATCCCGGAACCCTTGTCAGATGCAAGCCGATTGGAATGATCACGATGGTGGACGGCGGTGAAATGGATGAAAAGATTATCGCGGTTGCCGTAAAGGATCCTACAGTCAAGGACTTCCACGAGATTACTGAACTGCCGCATCATGTATATGAGCAGATCCAGAACTTCTTTGCTATCTATAAGACCCTCGAACACAAGGAGACTCAGGTGGATGACGAGGTCAAAGACAGCAATGTCGCCAAAAAGACGATCGCCGACGCTATCGAGAATTATCAGAATAAGCTGAACAAAAACTGAGGATAATATAAAACTGCACCCCCATATGCATTTTTATTGAGCGCA